>JBJMHG010000255.1:0-4810 GCA_045807485.1 Actinomycetes bacterium | reverse complement strand
GGTTGGATCGCTTCGGGTCCCCCACCCGGCAGTTGCTTCAGCCGAAACTGATCCCGCACCGCCGAACATCGTCGTGGTACTCACCGACGACATGCGCACGGATGAGATGGACGCCCTGCGCAAGACCAACGATCTGCTGGTCGACCAAGGGACTACATTCACACACGCGATCGCTCCCACGTCATTGTGTTGTCCCGCTCGAGCCGCCCTGCTGACTGGTACGTACTCGCACACCAACAACGTATGGTCCAACGAAGGGCCGCTCGGAGGGTGGCCTGTGTTCCAGCCCATGGAGGCCGACACAATCGCCACCACCCTCGATTCTCTGGGGTACCAGACGGGCTACTTCGGCAAGTACCTGAACGGATGGGGCTCGAGCAGCACCGTGTCTCCACCAGGGTGGGACAGCTTCGCGGCAACTGCCAACTACGGCAAAGACCCTTACTTCGGATACGACATAGCTGGGACTTTGCCGACAGAACACATGGGCGGGGCGGAAGAGGACTACTCCACAGATGTCTACGGCACCCGAGCGGCCGACTTCATCGCTTCGACTCCAGAATCAACCCCCTTCCTGACCATCTTCGCACCGCATGCACCACACTCGCCGTTCACGAGCGCACCTCGCTACCAGGGCTCGTGGCCTCTGGAAGATCTGGTTCCGCCAGCCAATGAGCAAGACATGGGCGACAAACCATCGTTCATGCAAGCGCTACCGCTGCTGAAGCGCTCGCAGCTCAAGGCAACGCTGCGCAAACAGCACGAGGCATTGCTCCCGGTTGACGATGCCGTGCAACAGATCGTGAGCGCCGTCGGTCCCTCACGTGTGGCTAACACGCTGTTCATCTTTACGTCCGACAACTCGCTCATGAATGGCGACCACAGGATGACCGGCAAGGCGATGCCGCACGCGGGAGCGACCCAGATTCCCATGGTCATGCGCTGGGACGGCGTCATTGACTCCGGAGCGATCACCAGTCGCCTCCTCACCCTGCAAGATGTGACGGCCACGATCGCGGAGGCCGCAGGGGCGACATTCCCAACCGAAGGAATCAGTTGGCTCTCTGGACGCCGCGATGGGTCGGTCGTCGAAGGAATCGAGTCCACCAGGGATCACATCGTCCGACCCGCCTATTGCGGGTGGAGAACCTCCCGATATCTCTATGTGCGGTACAGCAGCGGGGCCGGTGAAGAGCTCTACGACTACTCAACGGACCCCGCCGAACTGCGCAACGCGATATTCAACACCCAGTACGCAGCGATCGCTGACCAGATGCGCACTGCAGCCCAATCGGTCTGTGATCCCGGCCCTCCGGGTTTCAGCTGGGACGTCCAGCCGACGCCCTAAGACGCGATTCCCACACCAAACGTGGCACCGTAGGGACACCACGGTTGGGAGGCCGCATGTTTCGCGTCGAGTCAGAGGTCGGGCAGCTACGGCAGGTGATCGTTCACCGCCCCGGCCTCGAACTAGCTCGGCTCACCCCGAGCAACGTCCATGGCTTGCTCTTCGACGATGTCTTGTGGGCCGAACGGGCGATCGAGGAGCACGATGCGTTCGTCGAGACACTGACATCGCGCGGCGTCCGCGTTCACTACTTCAATACTTTGCTCGGTGAAGCACTCCAGCAGCAGGCAGCCCGGGAGTTCTTGTTCGAGCGTGTGGTTCATGAAGAGACAGTCGGGCCCACGCTCGTCTCTCCCCTGCGCCAGCTGATCGCTGACACCGAGCCGCAAGAGCTCGCCGACTTCATGATCGGCGGCATCCTGAAGAAAGACCTCCCGGCACCCGAATGGCCCAGCCTGCTGTGGCGACTGCTCGCTGACGAAGACTTCGTCCTGGCGCCGCTGCCAAACCATTTGTTCCAGCGCGACAACTCGGCGTGGGTCTACGGCGGCGTGTCTGTGAACCCGATGGCAAAAGCAGTGCGTAAGCGCGAGGCGATTCACTCCCGACTGATCTATCGGTTCCATCCCATGTTCTCCAACGCTCACGACTCGATCGCCTTCTATTACGGCGACGATGACGAGGTCCACGATCCGGCCACATGTGAGGGCGGCGACATCCTCGTCATCGGCAATGGCACCGTGATGATCGGTCTGAGCGAGCGCACCACTCCGCAAGGAGCTGAGATCCTGGCGCGTAGCTACTTCAAACACAGTGGAGGAGATGTCCGGCGGGTGATCGCTGTTGAACTCCCCAAGACCCGGGCGTTCATGCACTTAGACACCGCCGTGACGATGTTGGACGCCACGACGTTCATCTCCTACCCGTACCTGGCACCCGAACTCCGGAACTTCACGATCACCCCTGCTGGCGACGGAAGCGACGGCGAGATGACGATCGTCAACAACGACGATCTTTGGACTGCTGTCGCTGATGCGTTGGAGATCGACAAGGTCAGAGTTTTGTCCGTGTCACAGGACATCCGCGCGGCCGAACGCGAGCAGTGGGACGACGGCAACAACTTCCTTGCAATCTCTCCCGGCGTAGTGGTCGGCTACGAGAGGAACACCACCACGAACCGGTACCTCGAGGAACAAGGCATAGAAGTGGTCGCGACTGCCGGAAGCGAGCTTGGGCGAGGGCGCGGCGGCCCTCGTTGCATGACCTGCCCGATCGAGCGAGCCAAAACCTGACTCGCTGATGCCTGACTCCCGGGATTCACGCGTCGCGTTCCGCGCAGTCGACTACTTCAACCTCCGCGCAGTGCTCGATCTGCGCGTGACTGAAGCGCAGTCGGAGTATGTGGCCTCCGTTCAGGAGTCGATTGCCGAGGCAGAGGTCACTCCAGACGCGCGGCCTTGGTACCGCGCGCTGTACGCGGGCGAGACGCCGGTCGGCTTCGTCATGCTCAGCGACAACATTCCACCTGGCAACCCTGAGCTGGTGGGCCCTTACTACCTATGGCGACTCCTCATCGACGTCGATCACCAGGGTCGGGGCTTTGGCACGCGCGCACTTGACCTCGCCGTCAGCTACGTCAGAACGCGGCCTGGCGGGCAAGAGCTCTTCACCTCAGTCGTCGAAGAACCTGGCAGCCCGATGAACTTCTACCTCAAGTACGGCTTCGAGAAGACTGACCGTTTCGCCGAGGAAGAGCGCGTCATGCGCTTCGCCGTATAGCGGAGCACGCTGCGGACGACGCGGACTCAGTTCTGCTGAGCAGCTTCGAGCCGGGAGCGCAGAGCCGTGAGCTCCTCGTTCAGCTTCGCCGGAACGTGGTCACCGAACTTGGAGTAGTACTGCTCGGTGAGCTCGGCCTCGTCGATCCACGTCTTTGGTTCAACGGCGAAGAGCTCAGCCGTCTGCTCATCAGTGAGGCCCAGACCATCGAGGTTCATCGAACCCTCAGCAGGAAGGTTGCCAATCGGGGTCTCGACGGCATCGGCGTCGCCCTCGAGGCGGCGGATGATCCAGTCGAGCACTCGGCTGTTCTCGCCGAACCCTGGCCACAGGAACTTGCCAGCGGCGTCCTTACGGAACCAGTTGACCTGGTAGATGCGGGGCAACTTGTCCGCGGACGTCTGCTGACCCATCTGCAACCAGTGACCCCAGTAGTCGGCCATGTTGTAGCCACAGAATGGGAGCATCGCGAACGGGTCGCGTCGAAGCTCACCGACGGTGCCCTCAGCGGCAGCGGTCTTCTCACTCGAGACCGTCGAGGCCAGGAACACGCCGTGATCCCAGTCGAACGACTCGTTCACCAGCGGAACGTTGGTAGCGCGGCGTCCACCGAAGAGGATCGCCGAAATCGGGACGCCCTTGGGGTCTTCCCAATTGTCGGCGATCGACGGGCACTGGCCAGCAGGGGCAGTGAAGCGACTGTTCGGGTGGGACGAAGGCTCGTCGGACGCCGGCGTCCAGTCGCGGCCCTTCCAGTCGATCAGGTGCGCAGGAGGTTCGTCGGTCAGGCCCTCCCACCAGATGTCACCGTCGTCAGTGAGCGCGACATTGGTGAAAAGGCTGTTGCCCCAGAGCGTGTCGACCGCGTTCTGGTTAGTCGAGGCGCCGGTGCCGGGAGCAACGCCGAAGAAACCGGCTTCCGGGTTGATCGCGTAGAGGCGACCGTCGTCCCCGAAGCGCATCCAGGCGATGTCGTCTCCGACTGTTTCGACCTTCCAGCCGGGGATGGTCGGCTGCAGCATCGCAAGGTTGGTCTTTCCGCAGGCGCTAGGGAACGCCCCGGTGATGTAGTGGGTCTTGCCCTTAGGTGAGGTGAGTTTGAGGACGAGCATGTGCTCGGCCAGCCAACCCTCGTCACGAGCCATGACCGATGCAATTCGCAGAGCGAAACACTTCTTGCCGAGGAGTGCGTTGCCGCCGTAGCCCGAACCGTACGACCAGATCTCTCGCGTCTCGGGAAAGTGAACGATGTACTTGGTGTCGCTGCAGGGCCAGGGCACGTCCTGCTGGCCCTCGTCGAGCGGGGCGCCCAGGGAGTGCATCGCCGGCACGAACGGCCGGTCCTCACCCATCGCCTCGAGGATCGCGCTGCCGATGCGGGCCATCACGCGCATCGAGACGACGACGTACTCCGAGTCGGTCAGCTCGACGCCGAACATCGGGTTCTCGGCCTCGACCGGGCCCATGCAGAACGGGATGACGTACATCGTCCGGCCGCGCATGCACCCCCGGTACAGCTCGGTCATGAGCGACTTCATCTCGCCCGGGTCCATCCAGTTGTTGGTGGGACCGGCGTCGGCCTCGTCGACCGAGCAGATGAAGGTGCGGTCCTCGACGCGCGCGACGTCGCTGGGGTCGGAGGCACACCAGAACGAGTTGGGCTTCTTCTCCAGGCGGGTGAAG
>JBJMHG010000254.1:0-3081 GCA_045807485.1 Actinomycetes bacterium | reverse complement strand
TCATGGGGGCCGATCGGTCGAACATGGCAGACCTCGCCGTCCCTCAGGACGACATCAGCCTCCCAGTGCTGGGGGTAGCCGGGCTCCGCGACGGTCTCACCCACAGCCCCACGCTAGTGGCGGCGCTGGCCTGGGGCGGGTCGCTACGGCCGTTGACACCGGCTCGGGAGAGACTGGACGCGCCCGCCTCCGGCCCAGCACCGGAGCACCACGACCTCCGGAGCACCCCAGCAGCATGCCCAGCAAGTCCCGCAATACCCGCAGCCGTGCCGCCAAGGCGTCCAAGACCGCAAGCGAACCGATCCGCGAGACCATCGTCGACGTCGACGTCGCTGACGAGATGCAGGGCAGCTTCCTCGAGTACGCCTACTCGGTCATCTACTCCCGGGCACTGCCGGACGCGCGCGACGGACTCAAGCCGGTGCATCGCCGCATCCTCTTCCAGATGGACGACATGGGGCTGCGGCCAGACCGCGGCCAAGTGAAGTCCGCTCGCGTCGTCGGCGAGGTCATGGGCAAGCTGCACCCCCACGGAGACGGAGCCATCTACGACGCGCTGGTCCGCATGGCCCAGCCGTTCTCGATGCGACTGCCACTCGTCGACGGCCACGGCAACTTCGGCAGCCTGGACGCCGGACCCGCCGCCATGCGCTACACCGAGTGCCGGCTGGACGCCGCGGCGCAGCTGCTCACCGGATCGATCGACGAGGATGTCGTCGACTTCATCGCCAACTACGACGGCCAGCTCAGCGAACCGATCGTGCTGCCGGCGGCCTATCCCAACCTGCTGGTCAACGGGGCCACCGGTATCGCGGTCGGCATGGCCACCAACATGGCACCGCACAACTTGGTCGAGGTGATCTCGGCGGCGCGGCACCTGCTGACGCACCCGAAGTCAGACCTCGACACGATCATGCGGTTCATCCCCGGGCCAGACCTGCCGACCGGCGGCACGATCGTGGGCCTCGACGGCGTCCGCGAGGCGTATGCAACGGGCAAAGGCTCCTTCCGCATCCGTGCGACGGCGCGCATCGAGAACGTCACGCCCAGACGCAAAGGCATCGTCGTCACCGAGCTTCCGATGGGAGTCGGGCCCGAGAAGGTCGTCGAGAAGATCAGCGACCTCGTCCGCAACAAGAAGCTGCAGGGCATCGCCAACCTGGTCGACCTCACCGACCATGAGCAGGGCCTCCGCCTGGTGGTGGAGGTCAAGAACGGCTTCAACCCCGACGCCGTCCTCGACGAGCTCTATCGCCTCACGCCGATGGAGGACTCGTTCGGCATCAACAACGTCGCACTGGTCGATGGCCAACCACGCACGCTCGGGCTCGTCGAGCTGCTGCAGGTCTACCTCGACCACCGCGTCGACGTGGTGCGCCGGCGCAGCGAGTTCCGCCGCGGCAAGGCATCTGACCGCCTTCACCTGGTCGAAGGTCTGTTGGTCGCCATCATCGACATCGACGAAGTCATCGAGCTGATCCGCAGCTCTGACGACGCCGCCGAAGCCAAGCAACGGTTGATCAATATCTTCGACCTGTCGGACGTGCAGGCGACCTATATCCTCGACATGCCGCTACGCCGACTGACGAAGTTCAGCCGGATCGAGCTCGAAACCGAACGCGACGAGCTCAACGCCACGATCGAGAAACTGACCGCCCTGCTGGACGACGACAAGGCTCTGCGCGCCATGGTGTCGTCCGAGCTGGCAGACGTTGCGAAGCAGTTCGGGACGCCGCGCCGCACCGTGCTGCTCGAGTCTGCGGGTCTTCCGGCTCGATCGGCCACACCGCTCGAGGTGTCGGACGACCCATGCCGCGTGTTGCTGTCGGCCACCGGTCTTCTTGCTCGCACCACCGACGACGCCGACCTGATCCCGGTCGACAAGCGAGCGAAGCACGACGTCATCGTGGCCGACGTCACGACCACTGCCCGCGGAGAAGTGGGGCTGGTCACTTCGTCCGGAGAAGTTGTGCGGCTAGCGGTGCTCGACCTTCCCTCCCTTCCGCCAACCGCGTCCGCGCCAACGCTCTCCGGCGGCGCGCCGGTGCGAGAGTTCGTCGATCTCGGCCGCGACGAGCGCGCCTTGACGTTGGTGTCGCTGGACGGTTCGGCGACGTTGGCGCTCGGCACCCGCGACGGCGTGGTCAAGCGGGTTGCTGTCGAGTCGTTGACCAACAAGGACCGCTGGAGCTTGATCGCCCTGAAAGACGATGACGAGGTGGTCGGGGCCGCGGCGGCGTCCGATGGCGACGACCTGGTGTTCGTGGCGTCCGACGGGCAGCTGCTGCACTTCTCGGCGTCCAGTGTGCGGCCGCAAGGACGGTCCGCCGGCGGTATGGCCGGAATACGCCTGGGACGCGATGCGCACGTGACGTTCTTCGGGGTCGTGCCACCGGAGTCGGACGCGGTGCTGGTCAGTGTCTCGGGCAGCTCCGCGGCGCTGCCCGGCACCGAGGCGGGCAGTGTGAAGGTGACGCCGTACGCGGAGTACCCAGCGAAGGGACGCGGCACCGGGGGCGTTCGTTGTCACCGTTTCCTCAGGGGCGAAGACACGTTGATCCTGGCGTGGGTCGGTGCCGGTCCGATCGCCTGCGCTGCGGCCGGCGTGGCTGTCGACCTGCCGGACGCAACCGGACGACGGGACGGAAGCGGCGAACGCGCCTCGCAGCCGATCGCCGCCGTGGGGCCAAGTCGGGCGTGACACTCACCTGCTCGGCGCAGCGGCTCGCGCTCGGTGAACCGCTGGCTGGCTCGGCGCCGCATGCCCGACTCTGGGTGATGCTCGAGCAGCCCGGTCCGTGGGGACGCGACGCCGTGCGCGAGAGTCACTTGGACGCATCGGTGGCCGATGCGCTCGCGGCGTTGCCTGGCGGACGTGCGGTACGGATCGGACTGATCCGTGCCGTCGGCGGGCACGCGGACGTATCGCCAGGACAACGCACGCTGTTGGTCGCACGCACTGACGCCGACGCGTCCTGGATCGCGGCGCGCAAAGTAGATGAGGTGCAGGCCCTGCCGGCCCAGCTCGACGTGGACGCGATGCTGGCCTCCGCGTCCGCACCCGGCGATTTGCCTGGCGTT
>JBJMHG010000253.1:0-2625 GCA_045807485.1 Actinomycetes bacterium | reverse complement strand
CTGCGACGTCTGCACTCGCGAACCAGCGGATGCATCCGACACGATCGCAAATCAGGGCCGACCCTCTACCAAGCGGTCCGTCGCGACATCCGCAGATGCGGTGATCGTCTTAAAAGCCGTCGCAAGCGTTCCATTCGCTGTCGGCAAGACCGGGTTGATCCGCCTGCTTGAAGGCTCTATTCAGAGCCGCATCCAGGGAGATCGCTCACCATATTTTGGGGCGCTCAACGACCTGCCGAAGTCAAAGATCGACGGGTTGATCGATCGCCTCGTGGACGATGGATTTCTCTTCCGGGACCTCAACCACGAGTTCAAGCTCATTCGACTGACTAAGCAGGGCGCCGCGGCCAACCCGGGCGACTTCGTCGAATACGACGAGACGTCCGAGCAACCGGGAACGTCTCAACCTGCTTTCGAATCGGAAGACGGCCAGGAGCTGTCACCTGAAGTGCAGCCGGTCGTGCGCCGTCTGCAAGATTGGCGGCGGGAGCGCGCCGTTCGTGACGCGGTTCCTGCGTACGTTGTCGCGCCCAACGCGACCCTGACCGAGATCGCGCGGCGACGACCTGCGAATCCTGATGAGCTTGTCGAAATCAAGGGATTCGGACCGACCCGAGTCGAGAAGTATGGCGATGAGATTCTCGCCATTCTTGCCGAGCTGACCACCCCGAATACGCCTGATTAGGCACCGCCTACCGGTGTCATCCCGAGGCACGAGGGATCTCGTCGTAGTCCCCTGACGACGCGGCGAAGACGAGATTCCGCGTTGATCGGAAAGGCACGATGTCCAAACTGCGCTTTAACATACACGCCGACCTCAGCCGGCTCACAATCGGGTGTTACACTCGCGACGCCTCACGGGGGCGGATGGGGCCCGGTGGCCTCCCCAGTCTTCAAAACTGTGTGAGTGGGGGTGCTCCCCTCACTGGTGGGTTCGACTCCCATGCGCCCTCGCCACGAAAAACCCCGCAACGACGCGGGAAGCGCGAACCGCTCGACGAACCCATTTTCTGATTGTGTTCGCAATTACAATCGGCAGCACGACTGATAGCAATAGTTTCTCCGGTTGCTATGGTCAACTAGACGTTTGTCATTCACGTTGAGACTCGTCTGTGATTGGACAGACTGCAACATCTCGTTCGCCCAAGGTGGGCCTGTTCCTTCCGACAGGTGAGATCATGCTGGGAGGTGCTACGGCGGGCTGGTCGCACTTGCTGGAGCTTGCCCGGCGAGCAGAGGACCTCGGCTTCGATTCCCTCTGGGTTCCTGACCACTTCCTCCTGGGGTCCGACTACGATTCAGATGCAATCGGCGGCTGGGAGTGCTGGTCCGTGTTAGCCGCGTTGGCCGCGGTAACTGAGCGCGTGGAGTTAGGACCCCTTGTCAGCTGCACCGGGTACCGGAACCCGGCCCTTCTTGCCAAAATGGCCAGCACGGTCGATGAGATAAGTGGCGGGCGACTGATCCTCGGGCTAGGGGCCGGCTGGGCAGAATCGGAGTTCCGCGCCTTCGGCTTTCCGTTCGATCACGGGGTCGGTCGCTTCGAGGAGGCAATCCAGATCATCACCGGCCTGCTCCGTAACGGTCGCGTGAACTTCCAGGGAGCATTCCATGCTGCCGGTGACTGCGAATTGCGCCCACTTGGGCCACGACCGCACGGACCACCCATTATGGTTGGCGCCTCAGGTCCCCGCTTGCTCGGACTCACGGCCCGCTACGCCGATGCGTGGAACGCGGACTTTGGCAGCAGCCCGGGCTCGATTCGCTCCCTGAATGCCGCCGTTGACACCGCCTGCAAGGAGGTTGGCCGCGATCCGTCCACGCTGGAACGATCGGCCTCTGTGTTCGTCGATGTCACGGGTCACGCCGATCCCGGAGACCACTGGGTCGCGAACGTACGTGCGGGCCGGGCGCTTTCGGGGTCCCATGAGGAACTTGCAACGGCCTTCCGTGCCTACGCCGCAAACGGGATTGGGCATATCCAGGTTTGGCTGGACCCCAGCACGGTGGCAGGAATACAAGCTTTCGCACCTGTGCTAGATATGCTCGATCGCACACAGTGAGACCGAACAGGCGCCGTCATCTCAACTGTCAGCTGGTGCTTCTAGGTTCCGCTACTCGCTCTTACTCATGCAATAAACGCAGCTTACACAGTGAGGTTCGCATCCATCGCTGTAGCGGCTCGCTGACGTATCTCGGGCAAGCCGGGGAAGACCTCGCCTGTTAGGCGCAGTAGAGAGCCCAGCCGCCGCACGCGTGGTGCCAGGGGCAGGATTCGGCAGTGCCCCGTGGGGTGGTGGGGTTTCGAGGTTGATCGTCGGTGTCAGTGGCCGGTGTTGTGCTCGGCGATGGAGTGAGAATCGCGCTCGGGGTCGAGCACGCCATAGAGGTGTCGGAGAGGTAGCGGCGGACACCGGCTTGCCGCTTATCCATGCCTAGGTGGGGTTAGGCGGTAGGTGACGAGGGTGTCCGCATTGGCAAACCCGAGGCGGGTGTAGAGCTTCCCCGCGCGTTCGGACTCCCAGCCGATCTTCAGCGTTGTAGTGCCCGCCGTCGCCAGGCGGTCCAGACCGGCGCTGATCATCGCGTACCCGATCCCGCGGCCGGCGTGCTCGTCCTCGACCC
>JBJMHG010000252.1:0-14742 GCA_045807485.1 Actinomycetes bacterium | reverse complement strand
GACTCGCTGGTGAGACCAGCCGCGGCCACTGCATCGTGCACGATCTTGCGCTCGAAAGGCGTCATAGACGCCAGCTTCACTGGTTCCCCGGACTCTTTGGCCTTTTCTGCGGCCGAGCTGCCGGTCTCGGTCAGAGCGGCTCGCTTGGCCGCTCGCCAACCAGCGATGTCCAGCATCAATCGGCTCCGCTCGCCGGTCTCCCGCAGCACCGCAAGGCGAGTCAGCTCTTGAAGGGCGTCCAGGACCGCGCCCTCCTTGCCCACCAGGTGCTCCACGTCGCCCCCGACGATGGACACCATGGCCCGCTCGCCCTCGACGTCCATGTCGATGTCTCCGTCGAGATCGTCAATATCCAGCAGCACCTCGACGTAGTCAGCAGCGATGTCGCCCTCGCGCTCAAGACGCTGGGCAGCCGTCGGAGACCCGTCCTGCGGCTCCTCGTCAGTCGGGTCCGCAACAGCGGACTCGCTCGCGACGGCCTCTGGGGCCTCACTCATGCTTCCTCCTCCGATCCGTCCATCGGTTCTCCTTTAGCTGCATCCGAGGGTGCCGAACCGGCTGGACGTCCCTTGCGCTTGCTTCGTGGTTGACGCTTCGGTTGCTGGCGTTTCGGCTGCTCGGGTTCGGGAGGCTGCTCCACGACGGGTGCGGCCACGCCCTCATGCGCTGCCTTCCTGGCCGCCTTCTTGGCCTGCCGTGCTTCCCACTCGGCGTACGCCTGGCTGCCAGGGGCAGGGTTGTTCCTGATCACGTAGTACTGCTGACCCATGGACCAGACGTTGGTGGTGAGCCAGTAGAAGAGCACACCGATCGGAAAGTTGATGCCAAAGATCGCAAACATGAACGGAAAGACGTAGACCAGCAGTTTTTGCTGCTTGAGAAAAGGATTGCTGTCGGCGTTGGCGATCCCTTTGACCAGCAGCTGCTTCTGGGTAATGAACGTGGTCAACGTCATCAGCGCGATCAGAGTCAGCGAGACGATTTTGACGTTCAGGGTGCTGTCGGTAGGAACTACCAGCAATGAGTTGAGATCTGCCAAGCTCGAGGTGAACTTCGCCGCGATGGGTGCGCCGAAGATTGTGGCGTGCTGCGCAGATTGAACGAGCGGCTCGGTCATAGCGCCGACCGGTTTGCCTTGCTGGACTCCGTAGTTCAGGACGTGGAAGAGAGCGAAGAAGATCGGCATCTGAAGCAGGATCGGCAGGCACGACGAGAACGGGTTCGTACCGGTTTCCCGGTACAGCTTCATCATCTCTTCGGACTGCTTTGAGCGATCGTCCTTGTAGCGCTTCTGGATCGCTTTGATCTCCGGCTGCAGGATCTGCAACCCGCGCTGCGCCTTGATCTGCTTGACGAAGAGCGGGATCAGCATGATCCGGATCACGACCACCAAGCCGACGATCGACAGCACCCACGTCCAGCCGCCGTCTGCCGGCAGCCCTACCAAAGTCCAGAACTTGTGGAACTGGACCAAGATCCAACTGACGACGTAGTACAACGGGTTGAGCAGTCCCACCGGTCAGGCTCCTGTCACTGGCGATGCAGATGCATCCCGCGTCGAGCGCCCGGTTGGCGCAGGGGGTACATGGTCGACGCCGCCAGGCGTCCAAGGGTGACAGCGAGCCAGTCGCTTGATCGCTAGCCAGCTGCCCCGGATCACTCCGTGCGTCTTGACCGCTTGCTCAGCGTACGCAGAGCACGACGGGTAGTAGCGACAGGTCTTCGGCATCGCGGGGGAAACCAGGTGGCGGTATACCCAGATCGGCCCGAGCACCAGCCAGGCCAACGCTCGTCGCGGCTGGCTGAGTCGGACCGGCTGGCCGCTGCTCATGACGCGGCTCCGAGGGATGTTGGCCCGCGACGAGCCAGCCGCGCCAGCGCCTGCTCGAGGTCTGCGGCGAGCTGAGCTGACGTGGCGCGTGCGGCGTCCGGCAGCGCTCGGATGACCACAAGATCACCGGCGGTGAAGTCTTCGATTCGACCGGCACAAACCGCACGAATCCGGCGCGCCACCTGGTGTCGAATCACCGAGCCGCCCACGGTTTTGCTGACGATCAGGCCGACCCGCGCCGGGTCAGCGGTCGCCTGTCGACGTACGACATGCAGAACCAGAGAAGGGCTGGAGGCGCGACGCCCAGACCGCACCGCTGCTGTGAAGTCAGCACGGCGGCGCATGCGGTGATCCGCAGGAAGCACCGGGTCAGGCAGCGAGACGAGCGCGGCCCTTACGGCGCCGCGAGGACAGGATGGAACGACCAGCGCGGGTGCGCATGCGCAGCCGGAATCCATGGGTCTTCGCCCGACGGCGGTTGTTGGGCTGGAACGTACGCTTCGACACGAAGGACTCCGGTATCTCGCCAGGCGGTTTGCAGGGATGGGGACGGCCCCCACCGGGCAGACATGCAACCACCCACGGTACAACGCCGGTGCCGGGGTCGGTCAAACCGGGGCGAGCCGGATGCGTGCCGTAGCGAAGCCAGGTGACCCGCTTTCCGGCCAACCAGCCATCGTCTCAGACTCTGCGAGCAGGGTGATGGAGACACACCGGCCCAAGGTCGCTACGGTGGCACTCGTTGTTGTGGACAACTACTGGACGCCAACTTCAGCAGCCGGTAACGTCCGCCCGCGCCCTCGGGTGCTGGTCAGTCCCCACCCACAGCATGTGGATGAACGTGTGGATCTAGGCCCTGACCTGCAAGTTTCTGTTGTGGATGACGCAGTTCAGCGGAGCTCAGGGAGCGAAAGGGTACTAGTGACCACCCAGACTCAAGACCTTGCCACGGTGTGGAGCCGCGTACTCGAAAGCCTTGCCGACGAGGCAAGCCCGCAGGCCGGTGCGTTTCTGAAACTCACCCGTCCGGTCGGGGTGGTCGAGGACACCGCACTGCTCGCGGCTCCCAACGAGTTCACCAAAGACCTGATCGAGAGCCGTCTTCGACCCCAGGTCACCGAGGTGCTCTCGCGCGAGCTCGGCCGTGAGGTGAGGATCGCTGTCACCGTCGAACCCGAACTGTCCGACGATCTGCCGGCCAGCGATGACGACGAGCTGGACGCCGAGACGCTTGCGGCCGACACCATCAGGCTCCCCGAGATCGACGAGAACCGACCTGGTACCGCTGGCCCGGTACCGCGTTTCGACTCCGATTCACGTCTCAACCCCAAGTACACCTTTGACACGTTCGTCATCGGCGCCAGCAACCGGTTCGCCCACGCCGCTGCCATCGCAGTGGCTGAGGCACCCGCCAAGGCGTACAACCCGCTCTTCATCTACGGCGGCTCCGGTCTGGGCAAGACCCACCTGTTGCACGCCATAGGTCATTACGCGCGCAGCCTCTATGCCGGCACTCGAGTGCTCTACGTCAGCTCTGAAGAGTTCACCAACGACTTCATCAACTCCATCCGTGACGACAAGGCGCAGGCCTTCCAGCGCCGATATCGCGACATCGACGTGCTCCTGATCGACGACATCCAGTTCCTGCAGGGCAGGGTGCAGACGCAGGAAGAGTTCTTTCACACCTTCAACACGCTGCACACAGCCAACAAACAGATCGTGATCACCAGCGACGTCTCGCCCCAGCAGTTGTCCGGATTCGAGGACCGCATGCGCACGCGCTTCACCTGGGGCCTCACCACAGACGTCCAGCCGCCAGACCTCGAGACCCGAATCGCGATCCTCCGTAAAAAGGCCGCTCAAGAAAAGCTTCAGGCCCCGCCCGAGGTGCTGGAGTACATCGCCAGCAAGATCGCGACCAACATTCGAGAGCTCGAGGGCGCTCTCATCCGGGTCACCGCTTTCGCCAGCCTGAACCGCCAGCCGGTCGACCTGGCGTTGGCCGAGATCGTCCTCAAAGACCTGATCCCCGAGAGCACCACACCCGAGATCACGAGTGCTCTGATCATGGCTCAGACCGCTGCCTACTTCGGCCTGACCCTCGACGACCTCTGTGGCTCGTCGAGGTCACGCGTCCTCGTGAACGCCAGACAGATCGCCATGTACCTCTGCCGAGAGCTCACAGATCTGTCGCTACCGAAGATCGGCCAGCAGTTCGGCGGACGCGACCACACCACCGTCATGCATGCTGATCGCAAGATTCGCCAGTTGATGGCTGAACGTCGCAGCGTCTACAACCAGGTCACCGAGCTGACCAACCGGATCAAGTCGCAGGCCCAGCAAGGCTGACGCTGTGTCACCGATGCCGCCACCGCCCGCCGTCACGCTGGGTGCACACCTTGGGGACAACTCTGTGGACAACGTGCCGAACATGGCCGTGAAGCTGGGGACAACCGGTGGATGTCATGGATCGTTCATGTATCCGTCCACCGAGCGTCACTTGGCGTCCAAGCTCTCGTCACACCCACCTGTGGAGCGAACTCGCCGAGTTGACCTGCACGTTTGGTGGCTGTCCCCACTGTCCACCGCACCGACGACTACGACGACAATATCAATTCCCCAGAAGTGCAGAACCGCAGTCTGTCGTGCAGAAGCGCGCAGGCAGCCGTCACATAGAGTGACCACCCCAATGCCGTTGGGGGTCAGGGCCGATCGATGTCCAGTCCTATAAGTTCTGATCCGGAGGATCTTTCGTGAAGTTCCGCGTCGAACGTGACGTTTTCGCCGAAGCAGTTGCCTGGGCCGCGCGCAGCCTCCCGACCCGGCCCCCTCTTCCGGTGCTGGCTGGGCTGATGATCGATGCGCACAGCGATGGGTTGACCCTCAGCTCGTTCGACTACGAGGTCTCAGCCCGCGTGGACATCCCTGGGGATGTTGCCGAGCCGGGCACGATCCTGGTTTCCGGCCGACTTTTGGCTGACATCACCAGGAGCCTGCCGAACCAAGCAGTCGAGGTGGGCACCGAAGACGGCGAACGCAAGGCCCAGCTCAGCTGCGGCTCCTCGCGCTTCAGCCTGCAGACGCTGCCGCGCGAGGACTACCCGTCACTGCCCGCCATGCCCGAAGCCGCCGGCTCACTGCCTGGCGACGTGTTCGCGGCTGCCGTGGCTCAGGTGGCTGTCGCCGTGGGACGTGACGACACCCTGCCGGTGCTGACCGGTATCCGGGTCGAGTTCGAGGGCGATCGCCTCGTTCTGGCTGCCACTGATCGGTACCGCTTGGCGGTGCGTGAGCTGGCCTGGACGCCGGGCAGCACCAACCTGAGCACGGTCGCCTTGGTCCAGGGTCGTTCACTTGCAGACACTGCACGTGCGCTGGCCGACTCAGAGTCGGTCACGATCGCGTTGTCCGGCGGTGGCTCGGGCGAAGGACTGATTGGTTTCGAAGGAGCAGCTGGCGGTGAGAGTCGGCGCACGACCAACCGACTGCTCGACGGAGAGTTCCCGAAGTACCGGGCACTGCTGCCGTCGGAGTCGACCTCGACGGCAGTGGTCGACTCGTCTTCGTTCCTCGAGACGGTCAAGCGGGTCGCGCTCGTGGCTGACCGAAACACTCCGGTGCGACTGACCTTCGACGAAGGACAGGTCATCGTCGAAGCCGGAACAGGTGACGAAGCGCAGGCGGTTGAAACTCTGACGTGCACCTACAACGGTGAGCCGTTGACCATCGCGTTCAATCCCCAGTTCTTGCAAGAAGGGGTGGCAGCCCTGTCAGCCGCTTACACCGAGATCTCCTTCACGACCTCCACGAAACCCGCGGTCATCGCTGGACGCAACGATGAAGGCGTCGCAAGCGACGGCAGCTACCGGTACCTGATCATGCCGGTCCGACTGTCTGGCTGATCGTCGTTTGTCGTGTGGTGACCAGGTGAGGCGGCGGCGCAAGTGCACGTCACAGCCTTAGAGCTCGTCGACTTCCGCTCGTACGCGCACGTTCAGGTCGACCTCGACCCTGGCATCAACGTTTTGATCGGCCGCAACGGTCAAGGGAAAACGAACATCGTTGAGGCGTTGGGTTTTGTCGCAAGTCTCAGTAGTCATCGCGTGGCATCCGAACAACCCCTCGTACGACACGATGCGTCGCATGCGGTCGTCCGCGCTGCCGTAGAGCGTGACGAACGGCGACTGCTTCTCGAGGTCGAGATCGTGCCGGGCAAGAGCAACCGTGCCCGCATCAACAAGTCACCCCTTCCCCGCGCACGCGAGCTGCTGGGTGTTCTGCGCACCGTGGTCTTTGCGCCTGAAGATCTCGGCATAGTTCGAGGCGACCCAGACGGGCGGCGCAACTTTCTCGATCAGCTGATGGTGCTGCGTACGCCACGTCTGGCTGGCGTCAAGGCTGACTACGACAAAGTTCTCAAGCAACGCAATGCACTGCTGAAGAGTGTGAGTGCAACACGCGGCCAGTTCGACGCGTCAACGCTGGAAGTGTGGAACGACCACCTGGTGGATCTGGGCAGCGAGCTCCTCGAAGGCCGTCTTCAGCTGATCCGTGAGCTGCGCGAGCCGGTGCACCAGGCGTACGCCGATCTGGCTCCGAGCGAAGGTGAGGCGAGACTCGACTATCGCGCCTCCTGGTTCGAGGTGTCGCCGCTCGAGGTGGTTGATCGTGACGAGGTCGCGGCTGCGCTGCGGGCCGCACTCGCTGGGGTGGAACGAGATGAGCAGCAACGTGGCATCACGTTGATCGGCCCCCACCGTGACGACCTGGTCTTGCTGCTCGGTGAGCATCCCGCCAAGGGTTTTGCCTCGCACGGTGAATCATGGTCGATGGTGCTGGCGCTGCGGTTGGCGTCATTCGGCTTGCTGCGCGCCGAGGGGGACGACCCGGTGCTGATCCTCGACGACGTGTTCGCTGAGCTCGACACCACGCGGCGTGAGCGCCTCGCCGATATGGTGGTCGGTGCCGAGCAGGTGGTCGTGACGGCCGCGGTGGCCGAGGACATTCCGAAGGCACTGTCCGGCGTCCGGTTTACCGTCGACTCGGGGCAGGTGAAACGTGACTCCTGACGAGACTCCAGAGCAGCCTGCCGACCTGCGGGCCGTGTCAGCTAGTGAAGCACCAGCAGAGTCAGGTGACGCCGTGACCGACGGAGGGCCCGACCTCGCCAACCAACTCCTCGCGCAGGCCCGTGCAACTCAGGGAACCTCGACCAGCAAGGGACGCGATCGGCGCAGGTTCCGGCGGCGGCGGTCGTCTGCTGGCGCTCCCGGCGACCCGTACTCCGGCGCAGGCCCTGACGATCGAGACCCGCAACCGATCAGTGCGGCCGTGGACGAACTGGTGGACGAGCGTGGGTGGACGCAACCGCTCGCCATCGGTGGCGTCGAAGGCCGTTGGCCGCAGATCGTCGGAACCGAGCTGGCCACACACTGTGCGCCGGAAGAGTTCGACGCCGGACGCCTCACGGTGCGCACCGACTCGACCGCCTGGGCCACGCAGGTGCGGCTGCTGGCCCCGTCGCTGCTGGCCCGCCTCAACGATGATCTGGGAGCCGGCACCGTGACGCATCTGCAGGTGCTGGGTCCGAGGGGACCCTCGTGGCGCAAGGGGAAGCTTCGAGTGAAAGGTCGCGGCCCGCGCGACACCTACGGGTAGGCGGTCACCCCATGCCGGCGACTTATCCACAGCGTTCCTGGTCGGAGGCAGGCCTGGGTTATGGGCGCTGGAGGCGGCAAATCGCCTTTACAGGGCCAGACGCGTAGGTACGGTCGTCCCCCCGCCTGTGGATGCGGCCAGCCCAGCGCCACGCGCCGGGGAGAGGTATTCCTGTCTGAGTCATTAGGTAGACTGAGGGAGTACCCGTTCCTGTTTGCCACTGACAACCTTCCAGGGCCGCTCTGGGCGCCGTGAGCAGTGCGTGCTCGTCGCGTCGGAGTGGCCCTTGATCGGAGCATTCTTGTCCTACGACGCCACTGACATCCAGGTCCTCGAGGGTCTCGACGCGGTTCGTAAGCGCCCCAGCATGTACATCGGCTCGACCGGTGAGCGTGGATTGCACCATCTGGTCTACGAGGTGGTCGACAACTCCGTCGACGAGGCGATGGCCGGTTTCGCTGACCACATCGTCGTGACCCTTCGACCTGATGGCTCGGTCCGCGTGGTCGACAACGGGCGTGGCATCCCGGTCGACATGCACCCCATCGAGCAGAAGCCAGCGGTCGAGGTCGTCCTCACCGTGCTGCACGCCGGCGGCAAATTCGGCGGCGGCGGCTACTCGGTATCCGGGGGCCTGCATGGGGTCGGGGTGTCCGTCGTCAATGCGTTGTCGACCGCCCTCGACGTCGAGATCGGACGAGACGGCTTCGTGTGGAGACAGTCCTACCAACACGGTGTCCCGACGGCGCCGCTGGTCAAGGGCGAGCCCACGGACCAGACCGGCACCACGATCACCTTCTGGGCTGACCCCGCCATCTTCGACGCCACGGTGTACTCGTTCGACACTCTCTCTCGCCGATTCCAAGAGATGGGGTTCCTCAACCGCGGCCTGACGCTAGAGCTGATCGATGAGCGTGTGCCCGAGATCGAGCTCGACGCAGACGAAGCGCAAGCGCGGCACGTCGTCTATCACTACGAGGGTGGCATCGCAGACTTCGTCCGGCACATCAATGGCCGCAGCAAGTCAGGACCGGTTCACCCGAACGTCATCGAGTACGGCGCCGAAGACGACAAGCTCGGCATGAGCCTCGAGGTCGCAATGCAGTGGAACGGCGACTACATCGAGGGTGTGCACACTTTTGCGAACACCATCAACACGCACGAGGGCGGCGCCCACGAGGAAGGGTTCCGTACGGCGTTGACGTCGCTGGTCAACCGCTACGCACGTGAGCGATGGAATCTACTCAAAGACAAAGACCCGAACCTGTCCGGTGAAGACGTGCGTGAAGGTCTCACTGCGATCGTCTCGATCAAGCTGCGCGAGCCGCAGTTCGAGGGACAGACCAAGACCAAGCTCGGTAACGCTGAGGCCAAGACGTTTGTCCAGAAGGTCACCAACGAGCAGCTGGCGGCCTGGTTCGACGCGAATCCCAGCGAAGGCAAAGAGATTGCACGCAAGTCGATCAATGCCGCGACAGCGAGAATCGCAGCACGCAAGGCACGTGACCTAGCCCGTAACCGAAAGGGTTTGCTCGGTGGTGGTGGTCTGCCCGGCAAGTTGATCGACTGCTCCTCGAGTGACCCAGAGGTGTGCGAGATCTTCGTGGTCGAGGGTGACTCGGCCGGCGGCAGCGCTCGTAACGGCCGCAACCCGCAGACTCAGGCGATCCTGCCCATCCGCGGCAAGATCCTGAACGTCGAAAAGGCGCGTATCGACCGCGTGCTGCAGAACAACGAAGTTCAGGCTTTGATCTCAGCTCTCGGAACCGGCGTCCACGAAGAGTTCGACCTTGCGAGGCTCCGATACCACAAGATCGTGCTGATGGCCGACGCTGATGTCGACGGGCAGCACATCCGGACGCTGCTATTGACGCTGCTGTTCCGCTTCATGCGTCCGCTGATCGAAGAGGGTTACGTCTACCTCGCGCAGCCTCCGCTGTTCAAAATCAAGTGGTCGCGTGAAGAGGCTGATTACGCGTACAGCGACCGTGAGCGCGACGCGATGCTGGAGGCGGGGCAAGCTGCGGGCCGCAAACTCCCGAAAGAAGAGGGCATCCAGCGCTACAAGGGTCTCGGCGAGATGAACGCGGACGAACTGTGGGACACCACGATGGATCCCGCGCATCGCGTTCTGCTGCAAGTCACGCTTGACGACGCAATCCAGGCTGACGAGACCTTCGCGACCTTGATGGGTGAAGACGTCGAAGAACGGCGGCGCTTCATTCAGCGCAACGCGCGCGACGTTCGTTTCCTCGACATCTAGTCCATTGCCCAAGCTGTCCCACTGATCTGTAAGGAACAGGAACCACCAGGTGACTGAGACCACTGACATACCCGGCCCCGGCGGACGCATCCAAGCGGTCGACCTCCAGGTCGAGATGCAGCGTTCGTACCTCGACTACGCCATGAGCGTCATTGTGTCGCGGGCTTTGCCCGATGTTCGCGATGGACTCAAGCCGGTGCACCGTCGTGTGCTCTATGCGATGTACGACGGCGGCTACCGCCCTGACCGCGGGTTCTCGAAGTGTTCACGCATCGTTGGCGACGTGATGGGTCAGTACCACCCTCACGGTGACGGTGCGATCTACGACACCTTGGTGCGTCTGGCCCAGCCTTGGTCGCTTCGTTACCCGCTCGTACACGGCCAAGGAAACTTTGGGTCTCCGGGCAACGACGCCGCGGCTGCGATGCGGTACACCGAGGCTCGCATGGCGCAGCTGGCCATGGAGATGGTCCGAGACATCGACGAAGAGACCGTCGACTTCGCGCCCAACTACGACGGGCGCACCGCCGAGCCGACGATCCTTCCGAGCCGCTTCCCCAACTTGCTGGTCAACGGCAGTGCCGGAATCGCCGTTGGCATGGCCACCAACATCCCCCCGCACAACCTGCGCGAAGTCGCGTCCGGCGTCCAATGGGCGCTGCAGAACCCTGAGGCGTCGCGCGAAGAGCTCCTCGACGCCCTCCTTGCGCGGGTCAAGGGGCCCGACTTCCCGACCGGCTCACTGATCGTCGGACAGCGCGGTATCGACGACGCCTACCGCACCGGACGCGGTCTGATCACGATGCGTGCGGTGGTCGAGGTCGAAGAGATCCAGAACCGCACCTGCCTGGTGATCTCACAGCTGCCGTACCAAGTGAACCCGGACAACTTGGCGCTGAAGATCGCCGAGCTGGTCAACAACGGCAGGCTTCAGGGCATCGCCGACCTGCGCGACGACTCTTCTTCACGCACCGGCATGCGGATCATCGTGGTGCTGAAGAAGGACGCCGTCGCGAAGGTCGTGCTGAACAACCTCTACAAGCACACCCAGCTGCAAGAGACCTTCGGTGCAAACATGCTCGCGTTGGTCGATGGAGTACCGCGCACGCTGACCCTCGACCAATTCGTCACCTACTGGATCGCGCACCAGATCGAGATCATTCAACGTCGCACGCAGTACCGGTTGCGCAAGGCGCAAGAGCGCGCCCACATCTTGCGCGCCCTACTCAAGGCCCTTGACGCGCTCGACGAAGTCATCTCGCTGATCCGATCGAGTGCCACGGTCGATGACGCCCGTGCGGGTCTGATGCAGCTGCTCGAGATCGACGAAGTGCAGTCGACCGCGATCCTCGACATGCAGCTGCGCAGGCTCGCGGCCCTCGAGCGTCAGAAGATCATCGATGAGTACGACGACCTGATGTCGCGCATCGCCGACTACAACGACATCCTCTCCAGCCCTGAACGTCAGCGCTCGATAGTCGGTGAAGAGCTCGGCGAGATCGTCGACAAGTTCGGCGACGAAAGACGAACCGAGATCATCCCGTTCGACGGGGACATGTCGATTGAAGACCTGCTCGCTGAAGAAGACCTGGTCGTCACGATCACCCGCGACGGTTATGCAAAGCGAACGAAGGCTGACCTCTACCGCGCGCAACGGCGCGGTGGCAAGGGAGTGCGAGGCGCAGCCTTGAAGCAGGACGACATCGTCGAGCACTTCTTCACCACCACGACTCACCATTGGATTCTGTTCTTCACAAACCAAGGTCGGGTGTACCGCGCGAAGGCGTACGAGCTACCAGACGCCGGACGCGATGCCCGCGGTCAGCATGTGGCGAACTTGCTGGCGTTCCAACCGGACGAGCAGATCGCTCAAGTGCTTGACCTCCGGGACTACCAGCAGTCTCCCTACCTGGTGCTGGCCACGCGTGGCGGCATGGTGAAGAAGACTCGGCTACCTGAGTACGACTCCAACCGAAGCGGTGGTGTGATTGCGATCAACCTCCGCGAAGGTGACGAGGTCATCTCAGCCATTCTCTGCGGCGCTGATGACGACTTGCTCCTCATCTCACGCAAGGGTCAGTCCGTGCGATTCCACGCTGATGACGCCACACTTCGTCCAATGGCTCGAGCCACGCAAGGCGTCATAGGAATGAAGTTCCGCGGCAATGACGCGCTGCTTGCGATGGATGTCGCACATGAAGACGCGTTCGTCGTCACGGTCACCGACGGCGGCTTCGCCAAGCGCACCTCGGTCACGGAATGGAGTCCGAAGGGACGCGGCATTCTCGGGGTGAAGGCGATGCGGCTGGCGTCCAATGAACGAGGTTCACTGGTGGGAGCAATCGTCGCGCACGAAGCAGACGAAATCTTCGCCATCAAGTCAAGTGGCGAGGTGATCCGCACGTCGGTTGGAGAAATTCGAGCAACCGGCCGCGACACTATGGGCGTGACGTTGACCTCGGTCGGCGAGGGTGATGCTGTAGTAGCTGTCACCCGCAACCCCGAGGCAATGGCCGAAGAGCCAGCCGACGAAAGCAACGAAACGCAAGAGCCGAATAGTCCACCGCCTGCAGGAGGCGCGCAGTCATGACCACGACGAGCGGGGGGCGTCCGGTGGAGCAGCCAACTTCTCCGACCAAAACGAACCCCGGTCCAGTGGGCGAGGGAGCGGTGATAGCGCCCGCTGGCAGTCCGCTGATTGCTCGCCAACGTCGCGTTCGACTGACCGTCACACGAGTCGACCCTTGGACCGTGCTGCGTCTTGCCTTCATGCTCTCGGTGGCCGCAGCGATCATCACGATCGTCGCAGTGATGCTGCTATGGACCATGCTGCAGATCTCCGGCGTCTTCGACTCCGTCGATGACACTCTGCAGTCGGTGTTGGCCGACGGTGCGCTCACGATTACGCAGTACTTCAGCTTCGGTCGGGTCTTCTCAGTGGCGCTGCTGATCGGAGCCATCGATGTCGTGCTGATCACGGCCCTGTCGACCATCGGTGCCTTCTTGTTCAACTTGGCGGCAAGCCTGACGGGGGGGCTGGAAATGTCCGCAACGGAGGATTCCTGACCAGGCTGAACGCCGGTGCCCGGTTTGGGGGCCGTCGGCTCGGCAGGTAGCCTTCTCGTTCGTCACGGGCCTATAGCTCAGCTCGGTTAGAGCGCTTCCCTGATAAGGAAGAGGTCGATGGTTCAAGTCCATCTAGGCCCACCGGTCCGGTCCTTCCCCCGGCCTCTTTGGAGGAGACATGTTCAAGAAGTTGCTCGTCCTGGCCGCCGCGGCCGCAGGCGCATTCGCGATCTGGCGCAAGGTGTCCAACGACAAGGCAGAGCAAGACCTGTGGAACGAGGCGGTCGCCGACCTGGACCCTGATGCGCCCGTGGTCGACCTTCGCTGACTTCCCGCCGGCGTTCTCGAACGCCCACGGGGACGTAGCTCAATTGGCAGAGCACCGCCTTTGCAAGGCGGGGGTTAGGGGTTCGATTCCCCTCGTCTCCACAAGAGGCCCAGCGTTGCCTGTGTCGCCGCACTAGTTGTGGATTGTGGTGAGACAGCCTCGAACGTTTCCTACTGTCCTGGCCATGACAACAACACGACCACTTAAGTCCCTGTCCATTGCCGGTCTCTTGATCGGCCTGATCCTTCCTCTTTCGGTGGCTTTCGGTGTGCAGACGGCTCACGCCGCAGCGCTCACCTTCACCGACCCCTCGGGTGACACCTCACGCCCTGGGCTCGACCTCATCAACGCGACTCTCGACAACGGTGACTACACCGTGACAATCGACATCAACTTCAAGGCGCACAAGTCGGGAACGACTGTTGTGGGGCTTCGTGCGCGGGAGCGCGGCACCCTTCGAATTGCGAACTTGCACGATGCTGATGGGCGTGACCGTACGTTGTTGCTGAACAGCAGCGGCCGCATTGCCTGCGACGGTCTGAGCGCGCAGTGGCGTGACAAGAGGGCGGCACTCCGCCTTGAAGTGCCCTCAGGCTGCTTGTGGCAGGGCAACTACGGTGCCATTCGTCCATGGCTGCTCACCGAAGGTCTCAAGTCCGGTAGTGATGTCGACTACGCCGCCACCGATACGTGGACTCCGCGGGGCTGACCCGTACACTCACCCGATGGCCGACCCCGTCACGCGACGCCGCGTCCTCATTGGAGGCGCAGTCGTCCTCGGGGTCGGCGTCGGGGCCGCGGCGTCCTACCCGATGTGGCCGAGTCGCGCCAAAGAAGTCCTCCCCTGGAACGCACTGCCGCCAGCCTTCATCCCGGACGCCGAGGTTGGTCAGGTGACGCTCGAGAGCGTGTACTCCGAACAACGCGGAATGGACGTCGATCTCTTTACGGCCGTACCGGCCGGATATGGCGACGGTAAAGACCTCCCAGTCGTCGTGATCTGCCACGGAGCCACCGCAACTCCGGCTGACTTTGAACCGTTCGGCTTGCCGCAGTTCCTGACTCAAGCGGTCGATGACGGCGCCCAGCCGTTCGTCTTGGCGGGCGCCTACGGGTCCGCGGTCTTGTGGGAGCCGCAGCCAGATGGTGACAACCCTCAGGCCATGGTCCTGAAGGAGATGCCTCAGTGGTTGCAAGAGCGGGGCTTCAATGCTGATCGGCGGGCGCTGTGGGGATGGTCGATGGGTGGGTACGGCGTCCTGCGCATGGCAGAGGTCGACCCCGGATGGGCACGTGCTGTCGCCGCATTCTCCCCGGCTGTCAGCGAAGGTGACTCGGTATTTGCTGGCGCTGACGCGCTCGAGGGAACTCCACTGGGCATCTGGTGCGGCACCGACGACGCACTCTTTCCAGCGGTGGAGTCGTTGGTCAACACGCTTCCCGAGGAGCCGGAGATCTGGTCATCCGCGCCGGGAGGTCACACGCGGGTCTACTGGAACGATCAGACCCTGAACGCGTTTCAGTTCCTGGCCAGCCACCTCTGAGCCATCGGCTCCAGCCCTGTGCGAGGATCGTTGGGACCTGACTCCATCGACG
>JBJMHG010000251.1:0-3156 GCA_045807485.1 Actinomycetes bacterium | reverse complement strand
AACGCCGGCTTCGTTCGCACCACAGAGCCCGACCATTCCGGCGCGGCTCAACAGGATCTGCTCTGGCCCATCGTCCGGTTGCAGGCGAAGGACGACCTGGGTGGTGTCCATCCAGGTATCCAGGTCCATGTTCTGGCCGATCACTGGACGCCCACCCCGGTCAGCGACAGCTACGGCACTGCAGCCCCCGGTTTCTTCGCCCCACCACCACGCCTCGTCCAGACAGTTGATCGCAAAGACTGCGTCCGGATCGGCGTTAGCGCCTGCAGCGATGCCCTCGATCTCTTCCAACAGGTCCGGCGTCCAGCGGGCGGCGGCGTCCCGGAAGCCTGACTCGCGAGACAGCCCCTTCCAGAGCTGGTCGGCGTCCTTGCCGTGTTTGCTGAGGTCAGCACGCCAGCGGTCGAGGCCAGCGGCGATCAGCTCCCGAGCCTGTTCGCCATGGGCACGCCCGCGCTCGCGGGGCTTACCCACTGCTTCGATCATCACCAGGTCCACAGGGACATCATGCCCGCGTGAGTCTGAAGTGGGGCCACTTAGACTCACGCCCATGGCTGGCCGTATCCGACCCGACGACGTTGCTCGGGTTCGCGACGCGGCGGGGATCGCCGAGGTGGTCGGCGACCACGTCACCTTGAGGCCAGCCGGGGGTGGCAGCCTCAAGGGCCTCTGTCCCTTCCACGAAGAACGCAGCCCCAGTTTCCACGTCACGCCGGCCAAGGGCCTGTACCACTGCTTCGGCTGCCAGGTCGGCGGCGACGTGATCGACTTCCTGGAGCGCATCGAGCACCTCACCTTCCAAGAGGCGGTTGAGAAGTTGGCCGCCCGGTTCGGCATCGACCTGCAGTACGAAGAGACGTCGACCGGCGCACGGCGTCCGCAGGGCGAGCGAACCCGGCTGCTCGAGGCGCATCGCGTGGCGGCCCAGTTCTACGCCGAGCAGCTTCAAAGTCCCGAGGCTGTCGTCGGACGCCGCTTCCTCGACGAGCGCGGGTTCGACGCTGCCGCTGCCGCGCACTTCGGTGTTGGGTTCGCGCCCAACTCGTGGGACGCGCTCACCCGCCATCTTCGAAGCAAGGGCTTCACCGACCGAGAACTGACCGTCGGTGGCATTTCGAAAGAGGGTCAGCGCGGCCTCATCGACCGATTCCGCGGACGGCTGGTCTGGCCCATTCGTGATATCACCGGCGACACGATTGGGTTTGGCGCCCGCAAGTTGCTCGACGAAGATCAGGGACCGAAGTACCTGAACACTGCTGAGACTCCGATCTACCGTAAGAGTCAGGTGCTTTACGGCATCGACCTTGCTAAGCGCGCGATCTCGCAGCAGCGCAAGGCCGTGATCGTCGAGGGGTACACCGACGTCATGGCGTGCCACCTGGCCGGCGTTGAGACCGCGATTGCAACGTGCGGAACTGCGTTCGGCGCTGATCACGTCAAGGTTTTGCGACGCCTATTGATGGATAGCGACACATTTGGCGGTCAGGTCGTCTTCACCTTCGACGGTGACGCCGCGGGCAAGAAAGCTGCGATGCGTGCGTTCGCTGACGATCAGCGATTCGTGTCGCAAACCTTTGTTGCGGTTGAACCAAATGGTCTCGATCCTTGTGAACTGCGTCAGAAAGAGGGCGACGGCGCGGTAGTGGCGTTGGTTGAGAAACCAGTGCCTCTGTTCGAGTTCGCTATTCGCAGCGCACTGGCTGAACACAACCTCGAGCAACCGGCTGGACGCGTCGCGGCGCTTCATGCGGCAGCCCCAGTCGTCGCGCAGATTCGAGATCAGTCCCTGAGGCCTGAATACGCACGTTCACTCGCCGGCTGGCTCGGCATGGAAGTGCAACCGGTGCTGGACGCGGTGTCGCAGGCACATCGTCAGTTGAAGCAGCGCCGCGCGGCTCCGGCCGCGGCGGCGAGTGGTCCGCCAAACGCGCAGACGGGTGCTCAAACGATTCCTCGGCCCGACCCTGCAGATCGTCGGTTGGTCGGACCACGCGAGCTCTTGAAGCTGGCCGTGCAGTATCCGGCCAAGGTCGGCGTCGCATTTGACGAGTTACCGGCAGAGCTGTTCGGACACTCCGGCTACGTGGCGGTGTGTCAGACCATTATCGATGTCGGGGGAGTGGCGTCTGGCCCTGATCGATGGATGTCACGGCTCTCGGCCGCTGCAGCAGACGACGGTGTGCGTTCGCTAATCAATGAGCTTGCCGTCGATCCCATCCAAGTGCCCGAGAATGCGCTGGATCGCTATGCGCGTGAGCAGTTGGGCCGCGCCCGCGAACGAGTGCTGACCAAGCAGATCGAAGAGCTTCGCTCGCGTATGCAGCGACTGCAGACTGAAGACCCGGCGGCGCAATCGGACGTCTTTTCTCAGCTCGTTACATTGGAGGGTGAACGCCGGAAGATTCATGAGGAGTCCTTCGGTGTTGATTGACGGCGTTCTCCAGTGATGCGGCGAGCGCCCAAGCTTCCTCCTGATGTTCGTTCGCAACTGGAGCTGTCTGACAAGGAACGAATACTCGCTTGGATTGACGACGGAAACGGCCGATTGGTTATCGCCTCCGAAACCGCGTTGCACCTGCAACGCAATCCACCGGCGTATTCGCGCTTCTCATGGGACCAGATCGAAAACGCCAGCTACGAGAGTGACGTCATGACAATCACGCTCATACCCGAACTCGACTCCGCGTCACTTCGCGTTCCGGTTGGGCAAGATCCCCGTCTTCCGGTGGCAGTACGCGATCGGGTCACGGCGAGTGTTGTTGTCGATAGGTTCGTGCCGCTGGAAGGCGACCATGGCGTCCGGATCATTGGGCGTCGCGGTGATCATGGAGCAATTGCGTGGCGCACGGACCTCGACCCGGCCCTGGCCGGTCGCCCCGACCTTCTGAGGCTGGCTGAGCAGTCGCTGGCAGAGGTACAAGGGGAGGTCTCGGCTGACTAGCGCCGCCCATGGCTGTTGAGCCTCGGCTGGTATTCTCGCTGGGCCTTCAGGCGCCATCCCGCGTAGCTCAATTGGCAGAGCAGCCGGCTGTTAACCGGCAGGTTACTGGTTCGAGTCCAGTCGCGGGAGCATTGCAACATGAAGAGCTTGGTCAGGCAGTTGCACGGTTGTCAGCGAGTGACGTTTGACCGTCCTTGACAGCAACCGTGACAGCA
>JBJMHG010000250.1:0-4109 GCA_045807485.1 Actinomycetes bacterium | reverse complement strand
ACCGATCTCGGAAGCGAAGAATCACTCCAGCGAAAACCGCAGCGACCAGCGATCCCAGGAGGATTCCGGCCTTGGCAGTGGCCAAGCTCTGGTCGTCGTCCTCGAAAGCGAGTTCGGCCATCAAGAGCGAGACGGTGAATCCGACTCCAGACACCAGGCTCAAGCCCACCATGTCGATCCAGCGAACGGAGGCGTCCAAGTGCGCTCTGGTGAAGCGAGCGGTCAGCCAAGTGGCGCCGAACACGCCAACGAGCTTGCCGACGACGAGGCCGAGTGCGATTCCGATCAGAAGTGGCTCCTCCACCTGGTCGGCCATGGTGCTGAGGCTGACGGCAACGCCGGCGGACAGGAAAGCGAATATTGGCACAGCAACCCCAGCCGAGATCGGTCGGATGCGGTGCTCGAGTCGTTCGGCCGGAGCCCGCTCTTCGTCGCTGTCGGGGCGCACGCGAGTCAGGAGGCCGAGTGCGACGCCAGCCACCGTTGCATGGACCCCTGATGCATGCACAAGTGTCCAGATTCCGAACGCCAATGGAAGGTATATCCATCGGGAGGTGACTCGCGCTCTCTGCAGCAAGTAGTAGAGCAACAACAGTACGACAGAGATGACCAGCGGCACCACCTTGAGGTTGTCGGTGAAGAAAACGGCGATGACGGTGATGGCGCCCAGGTCGTCGACAACCGCAAGGGTCAGCAGAAACGCTCGCAATGCTGGCGGCAGGTGTGAACCCACCACGGCAAGCACCGCAAGGGCGAAGGCGATGTCAGTCGCCATGGGGATCGCCCAGCCACTCTGCACCTGGCTGTCACCAGAGGTGATGGCCAAGAAGATGAGAGCTGGCATGACCATGCCACCGAAGGCGGCCAGCACCGGAAGCACGGCCTGGGCAGGGTCGCGCAAAGTGCCCACGATCAATTCCCGCTTCAGTTCGAGGCCGGCGACGAAGAAGAAGATTGCGAGCAGGCCATCGGCGGCCCATTGCTCGAGCGTGAGATTCAAGTGGAGTGCCTCTGGGCCGACGACGAAGTTCTTGATGTCGTCGTAGGCGCCCGACCAAGCAGAGTTGGCGAAGACGATGCCGGCGATAGCCGCTCCGAGAAGTAGCGCGCCTCCCACCGTCTCCTGGCGAAGAGCGTCCGCGATGAAGGTTCCTTCGCCGGTGGGCAGTCGACCGAAGAGGACGCGGCGCGGGCCCGGCGTTGACACCTAGACCTCCAGGACGTCGAGCGAAAGGCAGCACAGAACACAGTCGCCGACCAGACTTCCCGGCACGCCGCGGTCAGCCTACCGAGTGGATGCTTGGACAGGACAGTCCAAGGCTTGCCGGTGCCTACGTGCGTGGACTACTCGTCAACTGATTCCTTGTCCATCTCTTGCGCAACGAGATTCATGACGGTCGGATCTGCGAGCGTCGTGACGTCACCCAGGTCGCGATGCTCCGCGACGTCGCGAAGAAGACGGCGCATGATCTTGCCCGAACGTGTCTTTGGCAGCTCTGGCACCACCATGATCTGTCGCGGCTTGGCGATGGGGCCGATTTCATGTGCGACGTGCTGTCGCAGCTCTTGCACGAGTGCGTCACCGTGCGCTTTGTCGTCTGCAACGTGGCCTCGAACTATGACGAACGCGACGATGCCCTGACCGGTCGTGGCATCCGATGCTCCGACGACTGCCGCCTCAGCGACAGCGGGATGTGAGACCAGCGCTGACTCGACTTCCGTGGTCGAAATGCGGTGTCCCGACACATTCATGACGTCGTCGACACGTCCCAGCAACCAGAGGTCTCCGTCGTTGTCTTTCTTCGCTCCGTCGCCGGCGAAGTACATGCCGTCATAGCGAGACCAGTAGGTGTCCTTATAGCGCTGTGGGTCGCCCCAAATCCCCCGCAGCATGCCCGGCCAAGGCTCCGTCAGCACCAAGTAGCCACCTGAGCCGTCCGGTACCGAGGCAGCCTGGTCGTCCACGACGTCTGCGCCGATTCCAGGAAGCGGACGCATGGCCGACCCAGGTTTGGTGGCCGTTACCCCAGGAAGGGGGCTGATCATGATGGCGCCGGTCTCGGTCTGCCACCACGTGTCGACGATGGGGCAGTCATTGCCACCGATGTGTTCGCGGTACCACATCCAGGCCTCAGGATTGATCGGTTCGCCTACTGATCCGAGTAGTCGCAAGGACGACATGTCGAAGCCGGCCGGGATGTCGTCGCCCCACTTCATGAAGGTACGAATCGCTGTGGGTGCGGTGTAAAGCAGCGAGACGCGATACTTCTCGATCAGTTCCCACCAGCGACCTTTGTGTGGGGTGTCGGGTGTTCCTTCGTACATCACCTGCGTCGCGCCGTTGGCCATCGGCCCGTAGACGATGTAGGAGTGACCGGTGACCCAACCGATGTCGGCCGTGCACCAGTAGACGTCCGACTCAGGTTTGAGGTCGAAAACGTTGAAGTGCGTGTACGCGACCTGCGTGAGGTATCCGCCTGAGGTGTGCAGAATTCCCTTTGGCTTCCCCGTGGTGCCAGACGTATAGAGGATGAACAGCGGGTGCTCGCTATCGAAGGCCTGCGCTTCGTGCGTCGTGGGCTGCTTGCTGACAACGTCGTGCCACCACACGTCGCGTCCGTCGTTCCATGCCACATCTTGTTCGGTGCGACGAACAACAAGGACCTTCTCGATGGACGGCGACGCATCGGCTGCTTCATCGACCGCCGGTTTGAGGGCCATGGCCTTGCCGCGACGGTATCCACCGTCTGAGGTGATGACCAGCTTGGCTTGGGCGTCCTCTATCCGGCTGCGCAGCGCTTCGGCCGAGAAGCCGCCGAAGACCACGGAGTGTGGAGCGCCAAGGCGAGCGCACGCCAACATTGCGACGGCGGCTTCGGGGATCATCGGAAGGTAGATCGCGACCCGGTCGCCCGCACGGATTCCGAGTTCGGTGAGGGCATGTGCTGCTTGTGCAACCTCGCGCTGGAGATCTGCGTAGGTGATGGCCCGACTGTCTCCAGGTTCTCCCTCGAAGTGGATCGCTACTCGGTCACCTAGACCTGCCTCGACGTGACGATCGACGCAGTTGACGGCAACGTTGAGCGTGCCCCCGACGAACCAACGAGCGAAGGGTGCATCCGACCAGTCGAGAACCTCGCTCCAAGGCTTCTCCCACTGCAGGCGTCGTGCCTGCTCTTCCCAAAAGGCAGAGCGGTCACTCGCGGCGGATTCGTACATCGACCGCTGAGCGTTCGCCTGCTTCGCAAATGCGTCGCTGGGCGGGAAGCGTCGATCCTCCTGCAACAAGTTCGACAGGTTTTGACTCTGCGCTGCGTCACTCACAGTGTGGATCTCCTCGACTCTGAGACGTCTGTCCGAACGTAGCCCAGCAACGCCCGTTGCGGGAGGGATGGAAGTCTTTGACCGTGAGCTCCGACGATCCGCTCTCCCCGTTAGCGGCCCTGTCCGGCGTGGCCGAGGCGGTTGACGCGACCCGTGCCGCGATGGATGGGCTCTTGCGAGAGCCGGCGCTGCGCCGTCGTCGCGGTGAGGTCCGGGCAGCTGCACGAGTGCATTCGGCATGGGCCTCGGCGAGACTAGCTGGCAGCGACATCCGGTTCGAAAGCTTTGAACCTCCCTTTCCCGACGACCACTCGGGCCGGTTGGCTGAAGCGTCGCTGCGGGCGGCGTCCGAGGTTGGCGCAGTGGCTGATGCCTGGGGACGAGCACCGCTGCAGGCGCTCGCCAGGCTGCACGCTGTAGCCGCCGTTGGGATCGCGGATGACTCCAGGCTCGGACGCCCCAGTGATGGCGTCGGCGTCAGCGAACGGCTTACGACTTTGGCCAAGGTCGTGTCCAGCACCGAGGCTTCTGGCGTGATCGTCTCCGCTGTAGTCCACGCGGAGCTCATGACTCTGCGACCGTTCGGCACGGTGGACGACATCGTGGCTCGGGCGTCCTCACGCGTCGTGCTGGTGCAGCGAGGGGTTGATCCCGACGCGATCACTGTTCCCGAGATGGGGCTGATCGACCTGGGTGAGGACGCCTACCGAGTTGCCCTGGAGGGTTTCGCCAGCGGAGCAGCTGAGGGTTTGGCGCACTGGATCACTTTCCATGCCGCTGCGGTG
>JBJMHG010000249.1:0-3416 GCA_045807485.1 Actinomycetes bacterium | reverse complement strand
AGGTCGACTGCAAACGCACCAAATGCGAAGAGCAGCGTTGCACCGATTGCAACGATCACGGCAACCGCGCCCCCGTCGTGGCTGCGGCTCATGACAAGCTCGTTGATTGCGGAGTCATATTGAGCAAGTCCCGGTCCAGTTGTCAGTTTGGTCGTCCGCGAGCACTGGTGTTTTCTCGAGGCGCATGGCCGTATCGGCAACATGAACGCTGGGCAAGGGGTAGAGGTTGTGTCCGAGGCCCGTAATCGACTCCCCCGGGAAGGATGCACAGATGAGCAGGGTGGAGCCAACTCCCGGGATCGCACTGGTAGCACCGGGACCGTAGATCCTGACCGCGACCGCAAGATCTTCGCCCTTGAGTTGTGGTGAGCGCTCGAGCATTAGTTCGCGAACAGCGTCAGCTGAAGTCGGCGAGGGGTCGACTTCGTTGACGGCTCCCAGGCGAGCGGCCTCGCGAACCGCGCTTCGCAGTCCGAGCGCTTCTCCGAACCACCACCCGTAGTCGATGATCCCAAAGAGAAGAACAACGAGCAGAGGCAAGATGAGGGCGAACTCGACGGCTGAGGCACCGTCGTCCCGGAGGCGCAAACTCGCTCGAATCCGCATGAAACCCCAACCGTCAGCGTTGGTGTCCCCGAGCTGTGAAAAGTGTCGGTCCGTGTGCGCCATTCGGGGGAACGGCTGAGCCAACGTCACCCGAATGGTCTAGGAAATATCACGCAAAACCAGTCAAAGGAACCCTGCGTGGCGTTACGCCGTCCGTCGCCGCAGCGTCGCCGCACCAAGCGCCAGACCAACTGCCATGAACCCCGCGACGATTGCGACGTCTAGCCAGAACTCGGAGGTAATGGTGGCGTTCGTCATGACCTCGGTCGTGGCGTCCACTGAGTACGACATGGGCAGGACGTCGGAGACCCATCTGAGTGCCGTTGGCAGCTCTTCACGCGGCACGATGATCCCGCAGAGCAACAGCTGGGGCAGGATCACCGCCGGCATGAACTGAACAGCCTGGAACTCAGTGGTCGCGAAGGCACTCACGAACAGACCCAGAGCCGTTCCCAAGAGTGCATTCACCACGGCAATCAGAATGATCGCCCACGCAGGCCCCATCACCTGAAGCCCGAGAACGCCCATCGACAGCCCCGAAACAACTAGGGCCTGAACAACAGCCAACACTCCAAATGCGATTGCGTAACCGAACACGAAGTCGCCCTTGCCAATGGGCATCGACAACAGGCGCTCGAGTGTTCCGGACGACCGTTCACGCAAGGTGGCAACTGACGTCGTGAGGAACATGACGATGAGCGGGAAAACGCCCAACAGCGGTGCGCCGTATTGATCGAAGTCGGCGTCGGTGAGCATCCACGCGAGCAGGCCCATAAGCACGCAAGGGACAACCAGGATCAGCGCGACCGTGCGGTGGTCACGTCGCAGCTGCTGCAGGACGCGCCGCGCTGTTGCGGCCGTCCGCTGGGCGTTCAACGCTTACCTTCGACGAGGGTGAGAAAGGCCGTCTCGACATCCGTTGACCCGGTATTGACAAGAATTTGCGCAACAGTGTCATGCGCGAGCACGACACCATCCCGCATCAGGATGAGGTCGTCACACCTCGAGGCTTCGTCCATCACGTGGCTCGAGATGAGCAGGCTCAGCCCGGACGCCGCAAGGCTCGTGAACAACTGCCACAGGTCACGTCTCAGAACCGGGTCGAGACCTACGGTTGGTTCGTCGAGGACAAGAAGCTCGGGCCGGCCCAAGAGTGCTACCGCCAGCGACACCCGGGACCGCTGTCCACCAGACAGGTGTCCGACTTGTTGGGATGCAAACTCGGTCAGTCCCACCTCGTCGATGACCCGATCTTCATCCGAGGTTGGAGCGCCCAGGACGCGCGCGAAGTACCTGATGTTCTGCGCGATTGTCAGGTCCCCGTAGACCGAGGCCTCTTGCGTCACATAGGCAACGCGATGTCGAAGGGAGGCCGACCCGGCGTCCTCACCGAGAACGGACACACTTCCCGCGGACACGATCTGAACACCGACGATCGACCGCAACAGCGTGGTCTTCCCGGAACCACTTGGTCCGAGCAGCCCGGTGATCCGCCCACCTCGGATGGTCAGGTCAAGGTCTGGAAGCACCTTGCGAGTGCCCCGAACCACCCGGAGTCCCTTGCACTCGATCACCGGGGCGTCGGCGCCGCTAGTCATCCTCGCTCCTCGCTCCTCAATCCGAAGGAGGTGTGGTCGCCAGGTTGAGCCGCGTGAACGCCAACGCCTCCACCAAGTCGTTTTCGCGTTCCATGCGGCTTTCCGCTTTGCGGGTGTTCACCTCGAGCACTACGTGACCTTGGTAGCGGATTTCGGCCAGGTGGTCCAGCAGCTCGGCGCAAGGCTGGGTTCCTCGCCCAGGCACGAGGTGCTCATCTCGCGCGGCCCCAGTCCCATCACCGAGATGAACATGAGTCAACCTGCCTCCCAGGCGGCGGGCCATCTCCATAGCATCGCTCCCCGAGACCGCCGTGTGCGACAGGTCCAAAGTGACCGAGTCGTAGTCCTCGTCACTTGGGTCGTGGTCGGGGAGATAAGCCTGAACCTCACGCGTCCTTGCCCGCCAAGGAAACATGTTCTCGACGGCGAAGCGGACTGGCGACTCTTGGTTCATCTTGCCAATCCCGCTCACGAACGCCTTGGCGTACTCGCGCTGCCAGCGAAACGGTGGATGAACCACGACGACGGACGCTCCTACCTTCTCGGCAGCTTCCTGCGCCGTGAGGAGCTTCGCCCAGGGATCGGTTCCCCACACCCGCTGCGTGATCAAGAGGCAGGGCGAATGTATCGCCACAATCGGAACCTGGTGATAGTCGGACAGCCGCTGCAAGGCGGACACGTCCTGGCTGACCGCATCTCCAGACACCATGACCTCGACACCGTCGTATCCGAGGCGGGCGGCCGTCTCGAACGCGGATGCGGTGGACTCGGGGTACACCGATGCAGTCGACAGCGCGATCGAGACTGGGGGAACTTCGACAGGTCGCGCCATGCCTACCTACCCATCCAGTCGAGCCGTCGAAGAATTACACCTTCTCGCAGCGCCCATGGACAGATCTCGATCGTGTCCGTCTCCACAGCGTCCATCACTGCCTCGGCAACTACAGCACCGGCCAGCAGCTGCGGGGCTCGTCCTTCTGACACTCCCGGCAGACTTGCCCGTTGGTGGGATGACATGCCAGCCAGCTTCGGCACCCATTGGGCAAGATCGTCACGGCGCAGTAGCCGCTGCACGTATGGCCCGGCCGAGCTTGGCGCCGCGCCTCCAAGCCGTGCCATCTGCTTGAAGGTCTTCGACGTCCCAACCACGTGCGATGCGTGTGCCGCTGACTCCAGCGCATCCGCCTGACCTGCCAGCAGGTGGCGCACGTG
>JBJMHG010000248.1:0-5487 GCA_045807485.1 Actinomycetes bacterium | reverse complement strand
GATGTCGCGGGCGTACGTCACGAGCCCCGGGGTCACCAGGTGCTCCCCCTGATTTGGGGTTATGGGCACGTTGTCGTTGTCCCCAGACTTCGAGGTGACGAACTTCATCCTGTGTTCGGCGAGATCGACAACACCCGCCGTGATGCTGAGGAGTTCTCGACGCCTCAAGGCCCAATCGAGTGGGAGTAAGCCCCTTCGTAAGGGTGATAGGCGTCCTCCACGGCGATGGCCAGCGCCTTTCCTAGCGGACTACTTCAGTCTTTCCTCCTGCATACGCCGACCACGATGATGCGGGACGGAGAGGTCGATAAGCGTTTTGGAACGTCCCTCCGTTCGCCGCCAGAATCTGAGCCGGCATGAAAGGCTCCGCCCCATGGTGGGTCAGCGGGACCGAGTCACAGTGACAGTGCTCGGGAGTTGCGGTGCGTTTCCCGAACCCGGCCGTGCCTGCTCTGGGCTGGCGCTCACTTTCCAAGACGACCTTCTGGTGGTAGACCTCGGGTATGGCACGTTCTCGAGGCTTGCGACTGCCCTCAACGGAGACGTAGCTCGCGTCGGGGGGCTTGTTGTCACGCACGCACACGCAGACCATCTAGTCGATGCACATGCGTTGCATCGCGCGAGGTCCTATCACTCGCTCGCGCTGCCGAAGATCCCCTTGCTGTCTCCTGAGGGCGTTCTTCAGCATCTTGACGCGGTTGATCCCGACGACCTGCGGGGACCGTCTTCGGACACGTTCGATTGGCATCCACTGCCCGGCACAGCTTCCATCGGAAGCTTCAATGTGACAGGAGTGCGCACGCAGCACTATGTAGAGAATGTTTCCCTACGTATTCGCGTAGGAGGCCGCGCCATTGCCATCACAGGCGACACAGGTCCCTGTGCAACGCTAGACCGAATCGCACAAAGTGCGGATCTCCTCGTCAGCGATTGCACGGACCGATACCAGTCGCATCCGGAGTCAGCTGACGCGGACTCGCGTCGCTATCTCATGACCGCATCCGAGGCCGGCTCTCTAGCACACCGGTCATCCGCGAGTCACCTTATGCTGACGCACTTTTGGCCGGGTAACGATCGCGGTCAATCCTTGCGGGAGGCGGTGGAACAGTTTTCGGGACGAGTCACACTCGCGGAAGAAGGGCAGAGCATTCTTGTATAGACGGCGGAGGTTGCGACCAATTGATTGAGAGACAGATGTTTCGCGACATTCCCTCTGCGGTTGTCACAACGTTGCACTACCGGTTCAGCCGCTCGTCTGCGCTCTTCTGAAAGTCATCAGAAGTGTTGGCATGGGGAAACGCGAGATCGGGGACGGGGATGCCCAAGGCCGAGCAGATTGGCTCCCAGCCGTCGCGCGGTTGCCAGTCGATGAGCCGATCGGCCGGCACCTCAGCGCGCACGGAGGCGTTGTGAGCGTCGTAGGCGGCCATTGCGGCATCGCGGTCCCGCCACTTCGGCGTGAGCCGTTCGAACATGGCTTCGTTCAAGGCCCTCATCGGCAGCAAATCAGGCGGGAAGTCGCGATCCATGACAGCGAACAGCGTTTTGCTCACGCTCTTCCACCACTCGTCTGCGCTGGAGCGGGTGGACAGAAGGACGAGAGCCGCCGGGTTGGCCGCTGCGATCTCGCGCCAGCAGGTGACTGCTGGCCAATCCAGCGTGGCGCAGTAGCCGTCAAGCAGCTTGCTCCAGTCGGTCGGCGAACCGTCGAGGGCGCCCTGCCACGTTGAAACGCTGTCGAGGTTGGCAAAGACCTCGCCCATGTGGAATACGCGCCCGTCCAAGACGATGCCCAGGGCTTCTTGGAGCGATGATGTTCCGGTGCGCCCGAGCCCGGCGCCAACGATCGTCAATGACATGCTGTGAGCCCTTCAGCCTGGCACTTACCCTTAAGAGGCATGTCGTCAATCTCCCACGTAGCAGGTCCTGAATGCATCCCCTTCCCCTGCCGCACCCGGAAAGGGTGATCAACCCGCGAAGCAAGGACCATTCACGTTGAACGGCTGGGTTACCGGGGTTCTCATCGGTGCGGTCGTCCTCGTCGCCAGCTGGGCTCTACTCATCCTGTTGGCACGGCACCTACCCGATGGGATCGTCAAAGACCTAGCCAGCTTCCTTCCGGACTGTGTTACTACTGCACGTCGATTGCGGCGCCACCCAGACGTACCGCGCCGAGCCAAGGTGGCAGTGGCAATAGCGGCGGTGTGGGTGATCTCTCCTATCGACCTGATTCCGGAATTCCTCCCGATCATCGGTCCCCTCGACGACGTGGTCGTGGTGGCCCTCGCCTTGCGCTACGCCGCGCGCACTGTCCCCAGAGACGTGCTTCTCGAGGCCTGGCCCGGAAATCCCGACTTGATGAACCGTCTCCTCGGCACTCCCCACTAACGCAGAGCCACGGTTCGGGCCCTCGCGGCGGGTGCAAAACGAAGGACATAACGTAGAGAGCGATGCCCACCGAAGCCCCTGCGCGCTGGAGCAGCCTCCAGTCGCTCTGGCGCCTGCGCAGCTACGTAAGACCGTATGCCGGTCAGATGGTGCTGATGACCGTTGCCGCTGGTCTAGCCGTCGGCGCGAGCATCGTCATTCCACTGATCATTCGTGCCGTGGTCGACGGACCGATCTCCGACGGTGACAAGGCAGGGCTCATCCCACTGGGCATCCTTGCCCTTGCTCTCGGTGTGCTCGAGGCAGGGCTCGTCTTCATTCGACGATGGGTGCAGTCGTACGCGGCCCTTGGTATCGAGTCTGCGGTTCGCGATGACCTGTATGGCCACATGCAGAGCCTGTCTGTCGCGTTCCATGACCGGTGGCAGGCCGGCCAGCTGCTCTCGCGCGCGACGACCGACTTGTCCATCCTGCGTCGCTTCCTGTCATTCGGTCTGGTATTCCTCGTAGTCAACATCTGCACGTTCGTCGTGGTCGTCGCATTGCTGATTCACCTGTACCTACCACTTGGGATTCTCGTCGCGCTCTCCGCGATCCCCTTGTTCTTGATCTCTCGCGGACTTGCACGCGCGTATCTCACGGCAGCTCGTCGAGTCCAAGACCAGCAGGGCGACCTCGCAACCTTCGTTGAGGAGTCAGCGGTCGGTGTCCGAATGATTCGTTCGTTCGGACGCCGTCAGCACGTCGGAGAGACGTTCCGCGGCTCCGCACGAACTCTGCACGACTCCGCAGTTCACAAGTCAGTGCTGGTTGCCCGCTTCTGGTCACTTCTTGACCTCGTGCCAAGTCTGACTCTGGGCGCGACGCTGCTTTTCGGCGCTCTCGCGGTCACGCAGGATGCAATGACACTGGGCGACCTCGTTGCGTTCGTGTCGCTGATGCTCATGCTTGTCTGGCCCGTCGACTCCTTGGGCTGGATCATGGCGAACGGACAGGAGGCAATGACCGCGGCGGACCGCATCTACGAAGTCTTCGACACCCCCGCCACGATCGTCGACAGGCCAGACGCCGTAGAGCTCTCGAACGTGCGCGGACTGGTGCGCTTTGAGGACGTGGAGTTCGCCTACAGCGACCACCCGTCGATCCTGCACGCGATAAACCTCGAAGTGCGTCCGGGCGAGACGATGGCAATCGTTGGTGTGACCGGAAGCGGCAAGACGACTCTCACCTCACTCGTGCCACGGCTGTACGACGTAACAGCTGGGCGCATCACCATCGACGGTGTCGACATTCGTGACATCAAACTCGCATCGCTCCGAGCTACTGTCGCCACAGCGTTCGAGGACGCCACCCTATTTTCTGCGAGCGTGCGAGAGAACTTGACGCTCGGTTATCCGGATGCCTCAGACGCCGACATTGTTCAGGCGCTGAACGTCGCTCAGGCGGAGTTCGTGTACGAGCTGCCCTGGGGATTGGAAACCAGGATCGGGGAACAAGGGCTTTCGCTTTCAGGTGGTCAGCGACAACGGCTCGCCCTGGCACGTGCAGTAGTGAGTAAGCCGACAGTCTTGGTGTTGGACGATCCGCTCTCAGCACTCGACGTCCACACTGAATCGCTGGTCGAACGGGCGTTGCGTCGCGTCCTGTCCAAGACGACCGCTTTGCTCGTCGTCCACCGACCGTCCACTGTCTCGCTCGCTGACCGGGTGGCGCTGCTCGAGGACGGCACCATCCGCGCAGTCGGCACGCATTCAGAGCTGATGGCGTCCGAGCCCTCTTACCGAGCGGTGCTGTCGCAGCGGGCCGAGGGGGCGGAGGCTTCGTGACGACCACACCCCCTAGTCCCACCGCAGATCCAACCGTTGAGTCAGAACAGCAAGCGTGGCGAGGGAAATCAGAGCAAGAGTCTGACATCGAGACGGTCGAGCTCTCCGCTGCGCTTCGGGGCCGGAGCCGTCGGTTACTGCGCCTTTTGCTGCGTCCCCACAAGCGGGCCCTCTGGTGGGCAATCGCGTTGCTGCTGATTCAGAACGCGGCCGCGATGGCTGGCCCCTACCTGGTCAAAGTGGGTATCGACCGTGGCATCCCACCCATCGATGATTCCGGTGACCCCACTGTCCTCATCATCGTCACGGGTGCGTTTGTGTTGGCCGCTCTCGTTGAGTACGTGACGAAGCGTTCATTCTTGATGTCGAGCGGGCGTATCGGCCAGGCCGTCTTGTACGACCTGCGTACGCGGGTGTACGACCATTTCCAACGGCTCTCGCCCGCCTTCCACGAGCGATACACCTCGGGTCGCGTCATCTCGCGGCTCACCAGCGACGTGGACGCACTCGGTGAGCTGATTGACGGCGGTATCGACGACCTCGTGCTCGCAGGGCTTTCGGTGGTTTCGGTCGGCGTGATTCTTCTCTTCATGGACCTGCCGATGGGTCTGCTCACGCTGTGCTCGTTTCCGTTCCTGATCTGGATCTCTCGCTGGTTTCAGCGCAACTCAGCCGTCGCATACCGTCGCACCCGCGAGACGGTTGCCCTCGTGATCGTCCACTTTGTCGAGTCGCTCAGCGGGATTCGCGCCGTGCAAGCATTCCGTCGCGAACGTCGCAACCAGGAGATCTTCGAGGAGCTGAACAACGACTTCCGCCTCGCCAACGAACGAGCCTTCAAACTCATTGCAATCTTCGCGCCCGGCATCAAGCTCATTGGCAACATCACGATTGCTGCCGTGCTCGTTTACGGGGGATATCGGGTGATGGACGGAGCGGTCGAAGTTGGTGTCCTCGCCGCTTTCCTGCTGTACCTACGCCGCTTCTTCGAGCCCATGCAAGAGCTATCGATGTTTTACAACTCGCTGCAGTCAGCCACTGCAGCGCTGGAGAAGCTTTCCGGTGTCCTGGAGGAGACTCCGACGGTCGCTGAGCCGGTGGACACGGTTCCGCTCGAGGTAGCCGAGGGCAGGGTCGACCTCGACAAAGTCACCTTTGCCTATCGAGAGGCAGTAGTGCTGCCTGAGCTCGACCTACACCTTCCAGCCGGGCAGACAGTGGCCTTGGTCGGGGCAACGGGTGCTGGCAAGACAACGATCGCGCGGTTGATTGC
>JBJMHG010000247.1:0-4702 GCA_045807485.1 Actinomycetes bacterium | reverse complement strand
CCGATGCTGTGGGTGCTGATGGGTACGCCGCGGACGCTTCGACTGCGGTGCGTCGGGCCAAGGAACTGATCGAGCAACGCCGCCTGGTCACCGCCTGATGTCACTTCAGTCACTGCTGGAAGGCGGTGAGCGCCCAGTCATCACTGCCGAGCTGCCGTCCATCGACGGCGGAGGGCTCGACAAGGTGCGTAAGCACCTCGAGAACATTGCTCCCTACGTCGATGCGGTCAATGCGACCGACAATCCAGCAGCCCATGCGCACGCGTCGAACGTGTCCATTGCGATCGCAATGCTTCAAGCCGGTGTCGAGCCGATCATGCAGGTGGTGTGTCGCGACAAGAACCGGCTTGCGATCCAGGCTGACATCGTCGGTGCTTCCATGCACGGCGTCCGCAACATCTGCGCGCTCACTGGCGATGACGTCACGGCCGGCGACGAGCCTGAGTCACGACGAGTGTTCGACCTCGACGGTCCTCAGGTGGTTGCCGTTGCGAGGGGACTCGCTGACGGGCACTACGTGTCTGGCCGCGCGATCGACCCTGCCCCAGACCTGTTCATCGGTGCGGTCGAGAACCCCTTCGCACCACCGGTGCCTTACCGCGTAGAGCGGGCCAAGATCAAGAGTGATGCGGGTGCCCGATTCCTTCAGACTCAGATCGGCTACCAGCCCAAGCTGCTCGAGCAATTCATCTCAAGCTGTATCGACAACGGCGTCACCGAAAAGACCTCGTTGCTCGTGACCGTGGTGCTGGTCAAGCGTGCCGGCGCACTGCGCTTCATGAACCGAGAGGTACCGGGGATCAGCGTGCCCGACGACGTGGTCGATCGCGTGGCCGGATCAGGTGACGAAGCCGAAGCTGCGTACCAGTACGTACTTGAGCAATGTCAGCACGCTTTGTCGCTCCCCGGCGTATCAGGGCTCCATCTCACCGACTTCCGTCACGACGGAAGCTTGGGGCGTCTGGTCGAAGACCTGGGGCTGGCACGACAGACAGCGCAACAGGACGCCTCGTGACCGACGAGCATCCGACCCCAGAACGGGTCCGCATCCGGTTCACCCCTTCCGACAAAGAGGTGCGCGTGCCCACCGGGGTTCCCGTTTTCGACGCCGCAAGCTGGAACGGCATCGCGATCGACTCCACGTGCGGCGGACATGGTACTTGCAAGAAGTGCAAGGTTCAGATCACCGAGGGCGCCATGCCACCGGTGCAGAGCCTCGACCGCCGGGCCTTTTCGCAGGAGCAGCTCGATGATGGCTGGCGCCTTGCGTGCGTTGCACGTACATCCGGCGACGTCGTGGTCGACGTTCCTCCACTCACGACCCGCCCCAAGGCTTCAACGTTCGGGGTGGGACGTCAAGTTATCCTGCGGCCCTCCGTTCAGAAGCGATTCGTGCAGCTCACCGAGCCCAGCTTGTCTGACCAACGCACAGACTCACAGCGCATATTCGACGAGCTCGACGACCTCGAGCTCACGGTCGATCTCGATGTCTACCGGACGCTGGGCAAGACGTTGCGCGAGTCCGACTACCAGGTCACAGCGGTGGTCGCAGACAACCGGCTCATCGGCGTTGAACCAGGTGACACGACTACCCGCGCGTTTGGTCTGGCCTTCGACCTGGGCACCACGACGGTGGTCGCCAACCTCATGGACATCACCACCGGAACACCCGCCGCCGTCACGTCGATGCTCAACAAGCAGCAGCCCTACGGCGCCGACGTCATTGCCCGGATCAGCGCCACGATGCTCGACACCGAGGCGCTGGGTCACCTGCAGCAACTCGCGCGCGAAACGCTCGACACGCTCGCCAAAGAAGCATGCGCCGAGGCTGGCGTGGACGCCAACGAGATCTATGAGGTCGCGCTGGCCGGAAATGCCACGATGGTGCACCTTCTCCTCGGCATCGACCCAGAACCGCTCGGAGTCGCACCGTTCATCCTGGCCGCGCGTCAGTTCGAGCACGTCATGGCATCCGATCTCGGCGTCACCACTCACCCGCGGGCTCCCGCGACAGTAATCCCCGCGCTTGGCGCCTACGTCGGCGGTGACATCATCGCCGGTGCCCTTGCCTCGGGCATGGATCGTGACAAGCGGTTGCGACTCTTCATTGACATCGGCACCAACTGCGAAATTGTCGTTGCTGACGGCGAGCGAATCATGGCTACGGCCGCACCCGCCGGACCCGCGTTCGAAGCAGCGTCGATCAGGTGCGGCATGCGTGCCGCCCCTGGAGCCATCGAGGTCGTCAAAGTCACTGATGACGACATCGAGCTGGAAGTCATCGGCGACGAGCCGGCTGCTGGTCTCTGCGGATCAGGGCTGGTAGACGCCGTGGCCGAACTGGTCCGCGTCGGCGTCATCGATGCCTCGGGACGCTTCGTCGATGTCGACAAGGTTCGTGAGACCCATCCTCATCTGGCCGACCGGATGCAGAGGATCGGCGACGAGAAGGTCTTCGTCTTGGCGGAACGAGCCTCTGATGAGCCAGTCGTGCTCAGCCAACGCGATGTCCGCGAGCTTCAGTTCGCGAAGGCAGCGATCGCCACCGGCTGGCACCTGCTCTTCGAGGAGTTCGGCATCAACGAGGCCGACGTCCAACAGGTACTGCTGGCCGGGTCGTTCGGCACCTACCTGTCCGCCTCGAGCGCCATCCGCATCGGTCTGGTGCCCAAGCTTCCGGTTCTGCGGATCGTCAGCGCCGGCAACGTCGCAGGTGAGGGCGCCAAGATGGTGCTGCTCTCGGCAGCCGAACGCCACGGTGTCGCCACCCTGCTTCGTGAGATCGAGTACATCGAGCTCTCCGACCGCGGTGACTTCAACGACCGGTTCGTGGATCGGCTGGCGTTTCCAACATGAGAAGCGACGGCGCCACCATCGGGGTGATTGCGTGCGGCGCACTGGCGACCGACATCACCGAGATCGTTGGACGCCGCGGATGGCCGATCGACATCCATCCGCTCCCGCCACTTCTGCACAACCAGCCCAAGAAGATTGCGCCAGAAGTGGATCGAACGTTTCGTGAGCTGCGTGGCCGGTACGACCGGATTGCCGTTGCCTACGCCGACTGCGGCAGCTACGGCGCGCTGGACGAGGTCTGTGAGCGGTACGGCATCGAGCGGCTCGCCGGACAGGACTGCTACGAGGCGTACGCCGGGGTGGACCGGGTGCGTGAGCTACTGGCCCAGGAGGCCGGTACGTATCTGTTGACAGACTTCTTGGCGGCCTCGTTCCAACGCAGTGTGATCGTCGAGCTGGGTCTCGACCGACGCCCCGAGCTACGTGACGACTACTTTCGTCACTACACGCGCGTCGTCTGGCTCACCCAGCGGCGCACGCCGTTGTTGCAGAAGGCCGCGCAGGACGCCGCTGCGGCCATCGACCTGCCACTGGAAGTGATCGACGTCGGGATCGACGGACTCGAGCGCGCTCTTTCTGACCTCCTTGCCCAGAACGTGTGACTTTCTCGTAGCCCGGACTACGACACACTCACTCGTTGTCGGTGAGTAGGCCGGCGATGGCGTTCGCCACCTCTTCTGGCGCTTCGACGGCAGGGGAGTGTCCGACGGCCGGCAGCGAGACCACCGTCGCTCCCAACCGGGAAGCCATGTGGCGCTGTTCCTCGAGTGGCCAGACGTCGTCGAGCTCGCCGATGATGACCAGGGATCGCGGAGCGATGGCGGCAAGCTTGTCTGTGAGGTCGGCCGCGGAGCAGAGGGCGTCGACCATCGCCGTGAGGGATGTCGGGTCGTTGGCGAAGAAGCGACGAGTCAGGAATTCGTCGATCTCGGGAGCTGGTATCGGAAGGCCGGCCGCGGCGTCCATGGCGCGCTTTCCTTGCCATACCGCCTCCAGCCCGAAGCCATCCATGACCTGGACGAGCTTTTGCAGTACCTGCTGCTGGCGTGCGGGGATCGCGGCAGGTCCGGACGCGATGAAGACCAGTCCCTCGGCGGCACGAGGGTCGCTCAGAACCGCCTCGCGAACCACCAGCCCACCGAACGAGTGGCCCACCAGAGCCATTGGCCTCGGAAGCGATCCAGCGATCTCCACCACAGCCGCCGCAAAGGAAGCCAGGGAAAGCTCGCTGCCGGACGCGACTGGGCTCTCAAACTGTCCCGCCAGGTCTAGAGCGAGGGCACGGATTCCACGATCGGCCAAGGGGGCCAAGACGGCGATGAAGTCTTCCTTGCTGCCGGTGAACCCAGGAACCAGCAATGCAGAACCCTGCAGCTGGCGGACCAGGACCTCGTTGTCGAGGACAGCGCACGGGCCCAGGGCGGTGGGGACGGTGCGGGCCGTGACTCCCTCCGGAGGAGCGAGGAAGGGTGGGATGCTCACCCGCGGCACAATAGGCTGCGGTCGAAGCGGGCCCGCCGATGGGCCGCCACACCGAGACGCTGAGCCAAGGAGGCCCCGTGACCCGGACCATCGCGGTGGCCAATCAAAAGGGCGGCGTCGCCAAGACCACCACAGTGGCCTCCGTCGGAGTCGCGCTCGCTGAGCTCGGCCGCCGAGTGCTGGTGATCGACCTGGATCCCCAGGCGTGCCTCACGTTTTCGCTTGGTGTCGATCCAGATGCCATCGAATTGTCGATCCACGACGTGTTCATGGAGCGGGTCGGTACCGCGATGGCCGTCCGATCGATCACCGAGACGCTTGACTTGCTGCCCAGCACCATCGATCTCACCGGCAGCGAGGTAGC
>JBJMHG010000246.1:0-5262 GCA_045807485.1 Actinomycetes bacterium | reverse complement strand
CTGCTCGGTGCAGACGACACCCCAGCCGCCCTCGGCCTTGATGCCGCGCATCGTCGCAAGTGCCGTGACGTCGCGGTAGCCCATGCCGTTGCAGTGCGGAACCTGGAAGAACCGGTTCGGGGCGGTCACAGGACCGATCGGAACAGGTTCGAAGAGGATGTCGTACCGGGGGTCACGCATCGCTAAGCCTCACAGATCCTGCGAGAAGTCGCTCGCGCTCGTGGCTGTCGCTGACCACGTCGACCACGGTGAGCGCCAACGCAGTAGCTGCATCGAGGACCGCGCCGTCCGCCGCAGCAGAGGCTGCGGCGGCAGCGAACTCCGGCTGGTGGTTGACCGCCGGCAGCGAGTCAATGCCGATGTAAGGGTGTATGGCAGGCAGGACCTGCGAGACATTGCCCATGTCGGTGCTGGCACGGTTCATGCGTCTTGCAGGGTCATCGACGCTCGCGAACTGACGGCCCAAACCTTCGGCGTTCGCGACGTACGAGGTAAGAACCGAGGTGTCGTTCCGGAAGTCGGCATACGGCTGGCCTTCCGACGAAATGCTCAGTGCGCACTCGGTAGCGAGGGCGCCCGCTTCAAAGCACTTCCGGACGCGTGCTTCGACTTCGTGCATCTGGTCCAGCGTCGTACCGCGCACATACCAATGACCCTCGGTGCGGTCGGGGATCACATTGGGCGCATCGCCGCCGTGAGTGACAATGCCGTGCACTCGTGAGTCGGACGGCAGCTGTTGGCGCAGCAGCGCGAGGGCCACCTGGGCAACGGTGAAAGCATCGGAGGCGTTGACCCCCAGGTCGGGGTAGGCAGCCGCATGCGCGGCCTTGCCCTCGTAGGCGACCTTGAGGTGAGAGACCGCGTATGCCTCTGCTCGCGCTACGTCGACCGGGCCGGGGTGTGCCATGAGAGCGAGATGGGCGCCGTCGAATGCACCGCGCGCAAGCAGCTCGAGCTTGCCGCCCGCGCCTTCCTCAGCAGGCGTCCCGAGCAGCTTCACGCGTATGCCCAGCTCGTCGGCCACCTCACCCAGCGCGAGGGCGGTACCGACGGACGACGCCGCGATCACGTTGTGCCCGCATGCGTGGCCTAATCCCGGAAGGGCGTCGTACTCGGCGCACACGACGACCGTCAACGGCCCAGTGCCGCGTACAGCTTCGACCGCCGTGGCGAGCCCGTAGGCCGGGCGTGTCACGGCGAATCCCCCATCCGCCATGGCGTCGGCGACCCAACCACTCGCGCGCTCTTCTTCCCATGCGACTTCTGGGTGCCCGTGAATACGATGACTCAGATCAATCAGACCGTCGGACTCACGTTTCACTACCTGCGCCACGTCGGCTCGCAGTTTCGCTTGTGCTGTCATCGTGCGTCTCCTCGAACCCCGTAGCTCGGCGAATCCTGCGGATCGAGTGCTCGCACCATGTAGGCGTGCTCTTGGGGGTGCCAAACCTGCCAGAGACGTCCGAGTTCGGTGACCGGCTCGCTGTGCCAGTCGACTCGCAAGTCTGTGACCGGCCACGAATAGGCCGCATCTTGATCTGCGATCAGCAGACCAGCGGAACGGACCGGGCCGGCCTCGCCGCCGGCCGCAAGAGCTGCGGACAGTCCCGCGATCAACCGCTCGCCGACCGGCGCTGATGGATTGGCGTCGAAGGCATCGGCGGCTGCGTCGAGCACCGAGCGCGAGGCCAGCAGGTTGCCCGCAACGACCACTCCCGGACGTACTACCTCACCGTGAACTCCGAGTGCCCGTTCACCGGTCCAGGCGGTGGTGTTGCCACGTCGGTCGACGGCGGTCAGCTGGCGCCAGGCGATCACCTCGTCGGGCTGCGAGCTCACCAGGTTGGCCACCACGGCCGCCGGCTCTGCGCCGCCGCCGAGCGCGTCCAACATTGCCGGTCCAAGACGCGGATCAGTGACGTTTTGAGTGGTAACCGCGCCGACTCCACCCCGCACCCAGGCGCATCGAGCCGCCACCGCCGGTGATGACGAGGCGATGGCCACGCCCATCGCACCGGTGCGTGTGCACCGTCCCACCACGCTGAACGTCATGCGTCGCTCGACTCAGACAGCACGGCCGTCACGTCGATTTCGACCAACCACTCGGGCCGCGCGAGAGCCGAGACGACCAGGCCAGTGGAAACTGGGAAGACACCTTTCAGCCAGCGGCCCATGACGCGATAGACCGGCTCGCGGTAGCGGATGTCAGTGAGGTAGACCACTACCTTCACCACATCCTCAAGGCTCGAGCCGCACTCGTCGAGGAGCATCGCCACGTTCGCCATGGCCTTATCCGCCTGACCTTCGACGTCGCCGATTGCCACAGACTCGCGAGATTCGAGGTCTTGTGCGATCTGCCCACGCAGATAGACGGTGTTGCCCGCCACCACTGCCTGACACAGATCGTTGTCGAGGTTCTGCTCCGGGTACGTCTCACGGGTGTTGAACGGCCTGATTCGTTGATGCTTCACACGCGTCCCTCCGAGCCAGCCTGCATCAGACTCACAGAGTGAGGCACATCCGGCGTGCCATGGGCCAGGTAGCCCAGCTGCGTCACCATGTGGTCGGCCAGGAACGAAGCGTCGTGCCAGACGCCCCAGATGAAGGACGATCCCCGACGCGCCAGCCACGGCAGACCGAGAAAGTACACGCCTGGCTCCGTCGACACACCCCGCCTATGGCTCGGCTTTCCGCTCTTGTCGAACGCGTCCACCTGCAGCCAGTCGTAGTCAACGCCGAAACCAGTCGCCCAGATGATCGAGGTCACTCCAGTTCTAGCGAGGTCCAGCTCGAGGGTGGGCTCGGTCACGGACGCCGGCAGCGGCCCGAGATCGCGGGCCTGCGGCTCATCCGGCAGGTCTAGTCGATTGCGTGAGATGTAGGCGTCCGCTTCGTCGAGCAGTGACAGGTAGTTCGCGTCGCCCTGTGCAATGTTGTCGCCGAGGTCCTTCGCGAAGTGCATGGTTCCACTGTCGTAGGAGTTTGTTCGACCGAGCAGCACCATGCCGCGGGCGGCGAGATCACGGAAGTCGACGGTGTGACCACCCTGCGCCCCACTCACGGCGATCGTCACGTGTTCCTTGCCCTGCGCAGGCGTTTCCTCGTCCCATTTTCCGAGGACGCCCAGCCACCACACGAAATCGCGCCCGCGATACCGCCGCGGTGGACGGTCATGCGGGCCGACTGAGAGGTAGACGCGTCGACCCGCCCGTAACAGCTCATCAGCGATCTGCACGCCTGACGACCCGGCACCGACCACGAGGACAGCACCGTCGGGCAGCTGGCCAGGATTGCGGTAGGCACTGGAGTGCAGCTGCGCAAGTCCCTCCGTTCCGGCCCCGGCAGGAACCACGTCGGGAATGACCGGACGCTGGAACGGCCCGGTTGCAGCCACGACGAATCGCGCCTGGACCGTCCCGTCCGACGTCTCGGCTGTGAAGCCCGACCGACCGACGTTTCTTCGCACCGATGTGACGTCGACACCACAACGGATCGGCGCCGCAATCTTTTCCGCGTAGGCGACGAAGTATTCGGCAACCTGCTCTTTCGAGGGAAAGTCGTCGGGTCCGACGTCAGGGATCTCAAGACCCGGGAACCGGTCATGCCACGCCGGTCCGTTCGCTACCAGGGAGTCCCAACGCTCCGACCGCCAGCGTTCGGCGATGCGAGCTCGCTCGAGGACCAGATGCGAGACACCGTGGCGGCCGAGGTGCTCGCTCATGGCTAGACCGGCCTGACCACCGCCGACGACGAGTACGTCAACCGCTTCGTTTCTCATCGTCGGCTCCAATAGTTGAGGCGAACAGTCTTTCGGTGTGCTCTAGGCGGCATGCCTGACGAATCCTCGTGGCAAGAATCTCGCCTGTCCAACAGATGTTCTCCACTCTTGGGTTCGGAAATACCGAAGCCAATCTATTTGTGGACGCGAAAGGCTCAAGGCTGAGTCGAGGGTTGCCGAACTACACCAGTGTGATTACCCCTCAAGGGACGGCGCGGGCTTGGTCGCTGCTGCGCGCCGGCGTCCCACTCACGCTGCTCTGCGACCTCGTTGATCCCGAGGGACCGTCGTCTCGCGAGATCTATACCGCGGAGATGGTCGCGGACGACGTTGCGGCCGACCCCGCGACCGACCCCGCGACCGACACACCCCGCGCCCACCCGGCCGGCCGATCGATCGTGCTGCCGGAGGTTTCGATCTACACGGCATGACCTCTTCCCAGATCCGCCCGATCGCCGGCGTCCTTGCCGCTTTGGCGTGCGCCGCGACGGTTGCAACCGTCGGAGCCGCCGTTCCTGCCACAGGATCGGCCACATCCGAAGCCGGCATCTACACCGCTCGACCCGTGGCTGGGTGCCGGGTCTTCCCGAGCAACAACTACTGGAACGCCGACATCAGTGGCCTGCCGAAGAATCGCAAGAGCGACGCATGGATACGACACATGTCGCCACGTTCTGAACTGCATCCTGACTTCGGACGCGCTTACGGCGACCAGCCTGTGCCCTACGGCATCCCCATCACGGTGGTCGGAGCTGCACACCGAAGGGTCAACGTTCACTTTGACTATGCCCGCGAGAGCGACCGCGTCCGCTACCCGCTTGGCAAAGACAGCAAGATCGAGGGTGGCCGACGCTCGGACGGCGACCGACACGTCATCATCGTCGACAAATCCAAGTGCAGGCTCTACGAGACCTGGAACACGCGTAAGCGCAACGGACACTGGACCGCTGGCTCCGGTGCGGTATGGAGTCTGAAGCGAAATGCGCTCCGCCCCGATGGGTGGACATCTGCGGACGCCGCAGGGCTGCCCATCCTCCCTGGCCTGCTTCGGTGGAGTGAGGTCAAGCGAGGCAAGGTAGATCATGCGATTCGCTTCACCACTGACATCACCGACAACCGCTACGTGTGGCCGGCGCGACACCGAGCCGGTGCCGTCAACAACCGGAACTATCCGCCCATGGGGGCGCGCTTTCGGTTGAAGGCGTCGTTCGACATGTCGGGGTACGGCAAGCGTGCCCGCGTGGTTCTGCGCGCGATGCAGAAGTACGGACTCGTCCTCGCAGACAACGGATCGCCCTGGTACTTCCAAGGGGAGGCGACGAATAAATGGCCGAGCTCGCTGATCTCTGACCTCAAGCGCGTACCTGCACGGGCTTTCGTCGCGGTTGACACATCGTCGCTGATGGTTGATCCGAACAGCGCACGAGTCGCCCCGGCGTAGGGCTGGCAAAGAACCTAGTGTCTCCGAAGAGTGGAGCAGTGGT
>JBJMHG010000245.1:0-11347 GCA_045807485.1 Actinomycetes bacterium | reverse complement strand
AGCCTGCCTCGAGCAGCCGAGTGGGCAGTACTCGAAGGCTGCCCAGCACTTCGCTCGACATCTCCCCAAGCACCGACTTGAGCACGAACGACGGAACGTGGGCAAAGGCCGGTCGATGGACGACCTCAGCCATCGCCTCGGTCATCTCGCGGTTCGTCACCGGATTGGGCGCCGTGACGTTGTAGGCGCCGGTCATCGACGCGTCGTCGAGCATGCGCCTGAAGGCGCGGACCTCGTCGCGCAGCGAGACGAAGCTCCAGTACTGGTCGCCGCCACCCAGGCGGCCCCCGACGCCGAACCGGAACAGCGGCCACAGACGTCCCCACGCACCACCGTGTGGCGCGACGACGAGACCGCTGCGGGGTGTCACGACTCGAATGCCTGCCTCGGACGCCGGCGCGGTCGACGACTCCCAGGCGACCACGACTTTCGACAGGAATCCGTCGCCCGCTGGCGACGACTCATCGGCGGGCTCGTGGCCGGTGTCGCCGTAGTAGCCGATCGCAGACCCTGACACCAGAACCTGCGGCTGCGGGTCCAGTCGCGCCATCGCGCGTGCGATGGTTTGCGTTCCGAGCACCCGGCTGTCCCGAATTTGTCGTTTGTAGGACGCCGTCCAGCGTTTGTCACCGACACCGGCTCCGGCAACGTGTACTACAGCATCGATTCCGGCGAGCGCCTCCAGGTCGACGGTTCCGCCCAGTGGATCCCACTGCACTTCGTCCGGCTCGGACGCCGCGCGCCGGACCAGTCGAAGAACGGTATGTCCGTCAGCAGTCAGTGATTCCCCCACTGCGGACCCGATCAGGCCACTGGCACCGGTAATCGCAACTTTCACGCCCTAAGAGTGCCCGGTGTCAGCGCGCTATGCGCGCCGACGTGCCGTGACCTGGTCAGACACCCAGGTCGTTGTCGAACGCTCCCTCTTCGAGGCGCTCCTTCAGCGTGATGAGGAAGCGGGCGGCGTCCGCGCCATCGACAAGTCGGTGGTCATACGTCAACGCCAGATAGACCATCGACCGAATCGCGATGGACTCGGCGCCGGTCTCGTCCGTTACCACGACCGCACGCTTGACGACGGCTCCAGTGCCGAGGATGGCCACCTGCGGTTGGTTGATGATCGGGGTGTCGAAGAGTGCACCGCGGCTGCCGGTGTTGGTGAGTGTGAACGTTCCACCCGAGAGCTCATCTGGTGAGATCTTGCTCGAGCGGGTGCGCTCGGCGACGTCGGCGATCCGCTTGGCGAGGCCAGAGATGTTCAGATCGCCCGCCGCCTGGATCACTGGAACGAGCAGCCCTCGCTCAGTGTCAACCGCGACCCCGAGGTTCTCGACATCGTGGTAGGTCACAGTGCCCGCTTCGGAGTCGATGCTGGCGTTGAGAGACGGATGCACCTTCAACGCCTCGACCGTGGCCTTCGCGAAGAACGGCAGGAAAGTCAGCTTGACGCCCTCGCGCTCTTGGAAGTCGCGTTTGGCGCGGTCGCGCAACCTGGAGATGCGCGTGACGTCGACCTCCATCACCGTGGTGAGCTGCGCCGACTTCTGCAGCGAGTCGACCAGCCTTTCGGCGATCACCTTGCGCAGACGCGACATCGGTTCTGTCCGACCGCGCAACGGCGATGGACCGGTGGTAGGGGCCGACGTGGGTTGAGCCGCGGCGGTCGATTGCGGCCTGGCGCTGGGCTGAGCTGCTTGCTGCTGCGCAGACTTTTGCGCCACGAGCTTGGCGGCGTCCAGGACGTCCTGCTTGCGGATGCGACCCCCAACGCCGGTGCCCTTCACGCTGGCGAGGTCGACGGCGTACTCGGCCGCGAGCTTGCGCACTAGCGGCGTGACGTAGCCGACGTCCGACTGACCGTTCTCGGTCGTCGCCGCGGCGGCAGCAGCGGGTGTCGGCGCGGTAGCCGGCGTCTCGGCCGGCGAAGCGGCCGGGGCCTGGGCCGGCGCGGCAGGTGAAGCCGGAGGTGTAGCCGGGCTCGCTTCCGGAGTTGGGGCAGGGGGGGAAGCCGGAGTTGGGGCTGGGGCCGCAGCCGTTGCGGCGTCCGACGCGCTGTCCGATACGCCGATCAGTCCCAGCTGCGCACCGACTTCGGCGACCTGGTCTTCGCCGACCGCGATCGAGACGAGGACTCCCGCGGCTGGTGCGGGGATCTCGGTGTCGACCTTGTCGGTGGAGACCTCGAGCAACGGCTCGTCCGCAGCCACCTGGTCACCGACCTGCTTCAACCACCTCGTGACCGTGCCCTCGGTGACGCTTTCACCCAATGGCGGGAGCACTACCGCAGTGGACGCGCCGCCGCTCGCCGCTGCTGGAACAGCGGGCTCCGGTTGTGGTGAGGTGGGCGCAACAGGCCCAGTGGGCGCAACAGGCGCGGCGGGCGTGGCTGGCTCGGGCTGGGCGGCGGGCGAGGAAGGTGCCGCAGGCTCCGGCTCCGGCTCAGGCTCAGCCGTCGGCGCGGCTGCACCTGGCTCGTCGTCTGCTGACGAGCGCAGCGGAGCCTCGTTGGCCTCACCGATGACCGCAAGTTCAGCTCCGACCGCGACCACCTCGTCCTCGTGCGCGAGGATTCGCAGCAGGACGCCGGTGGCCGGCGCGGGGATCTCGGTGTCGACCTTGTCTGTGGAGACCTCGAGCAGCGGCTCGTCGGTCGTGATCTCGTCGCCTTCCTTCTTCAACCAGCGAGTCACGGTGCCTTCGGTGACACTTTCGCCGAGGGCTGGCATCTTCACTGAGAGCGACATGTCGTTCCCTTCGGCAGCGGGGAGGAGTGGATGAAGAGCATCACGAGTGAGCGTGAAGCGGTTTGCCGGCCAGAGCCAGGTGCGCTTCGCCCACTGCCTCGCTCTGGGTCGGGTGCGGATGGATCAGCGACGCGACGTCGTCGGCATACGCCTCCCAGTTGTAGATCAGCTGTCCTTCGGCAAGCAGCTCTCCCACTCTGCTGCCGATCATGTGGACGCCGAGCACTGGTCCGTCCTTGAGGGCCACAAGCTTGACGAGTCCGGACGTCTTGAGGATCTGGCTCCTGCCGTTGCCGGCCAAGTCGTACTTCAGTGTGACGACGGAGTCGCCATGCTTCTCGCGTGCCTGGGCCTCGGTGAGACCGACCGAGGCCACCTCTGGTTCGGAGTACGTGATGCGGGGGACGCCGGCGTAGTCAATGGGATGCGGATCAAGTCCACCAATCTGCTCAGCCACCAAGATGCCCTCGCCGAATCCGACATGGGCCAGCTGAGGCGTTGGGATCAGATCGCCGACCGCGAAGACGTTGGCAACCGAGGTACGGCAGTACTCGTCGACGGTCACAAACCCCCGGTCCATGGCAACGCCGACATCCTCATATCCGAGGTCGGCTGACACCGGGCCGCGTCCGACTGCGACGAGCAGCAGGTCGGCCTCAAGCGAGGCGCCGCTCTCGAGGTGGACGATCACCCCCGTCGAGGAGTGCTCGACCTTGCTGAAACGGGCGCCCAGCTCGTAGCCAATGCCGCGTCGACGAAACTGCCGCTCGATCTGCTTCGAAAGGTCTTCGTCCTCGAGCGGAAGCAGATGCGGCAGCGCCTCGACGATCGTGACGTCAGCGCCGAACGACCGCCACACGCTGGCGAACTCGACTCCGATCACGCCCCCGCCAAGAACAACCACTGACCGCGGGACGTAGTCGAGGGTCAGGGCATGGTCGCTGGTGATGACCCGCGAGCCATCGATGTCGAGCCCCGGGAGTGACTTCGCGTTCGATCCGGTTGCGAGGACGACATGGCGTCCTTGGTACGTGTTGTCGCCTACCGCGACGGTGTCGGGACGGATCAGCCGGCCGGCGCCTTCGACGTAGGTGATGTCGCGACTCTTCAAGAGTCCGGTGAGACCCTTGTACAGACGCGAGACGACACCTTCTTTGTAGGTGTTGACGGCGGCCATATCAATGCCGTCAAAGGTGCTCTTGACGCCGAACTTCGAGCCCTCACGTGCGGCGTCCGCGACCTCGGCGGTGTGCAGCAACGCTTTGGTAGGGATGCAACCTTCGTGAAGGCAGGTGCCACCGAGCTTGCCCTCGTTGATCAAAACGACGTCGAGGCCGAGCTGGGCTGCACGCAGCGCGCAGGAGTATCCGCCGCTGCCGCCACCGAGGATCACGACGTCGTGGACGGTGCTCCCGGGCTGCTCGGACACGAGCCACTCCTCTGCGCAAATCCCTGCGAATCGGCCTTAGTCATCTTGTCACCCTTGTCGGGCCAGTGCTCAACCGCGTCCTCTGGGTCAGAAGTGGCTACTGGACGCCGAACCGGGCGTCAGTGGCCGGCATCTGCGCCCCGCGGCGCTACCGTGGTTACTGGCTCGACGATGCCGTCGGGCTTCTTCATAACCGCAGAACCGACCGATCGATGCCCGTGGGGGTTGGCCATGAAGTGGCTGCGACGCCGTGGCTCGACTTCGTCGAAGTCGGAGTCAGGCAAGCGCGGACGATCGGAAGATCGACGCTACCTCGAGGAGTTCATCGACACCCGTCGCGGGGTTGAGGCATACGTCGAGCCGCAGACCGCAGTTACCTCGGCCACCGTCGTGCTGGTGGCCGCGGACGGCGAGTGGACCCGGAGACCGGTGCCGGACGCCGCAACTGCCTTCGCGTGGGCGCACAAGCTGGGCATCCCCTGCTACGACGTGAACTTGCTCGGATACCCCAAACGCATGCGCGAGTGGAACGGCGGCGCCCCCGACCCTGAGTGACCGCCCGGTCTGAAGCTTCACTCTCGGTCCGACCTTCGCGCGCACAATCAAAGGCCCCGACCTCTGCTGAGAGGAAGGGGCCTTTGATGCAGTGGCGAGGGAAGGGACCACTGCCTGAATGGTGCTGGGGTGCACCTGCCCGGCGCGGAAGGGGGGCGGGGAATCAAGCGCCGGGAGCGGGGAAGGGTGTTGGTCTAGTCACATCTCCTTTGGTCGGTTGCCGTTACTGGTCCTCGCGAGTGCTCGTGTTCTTGTCTCTCCTCGGTGCGTCTACTTGTTGTGTCCTGGCGCGTTTCCGCTGTTGCCGGGGGCGCCACTGCTCTTTCCTGGGCCGGAGTCGCTGCTTGACGCGTCGTCTTTCTTGGCCTGACCCGGGGGCACCCAGCCGTCCGACGGTCCGCCGTGGTCGGAGCCCGCGGACGACTGGTCGTCGCCGGAGTCGGTTGAGCCGTCACCAGATCCGTCGCCCGAGTCATCCGCGGCTGCATGCTTCTTGCCGCAGTCGGAGTGAGCAGCCTCAGAAACGGCCGCGCCGTGTCCGGGGCCGGGCGGGACGCTGTGAGCCACGCTCGAGACGTACTCGCCGTGGTTGCTGGCGTCCTCACACGCGATGGCTCCAGTGGAGTCACCAGGTGGCTCGGTGTCCCCGTCATCGGCGGGATCGTCGGTGCCGTCCGTCGGCTCGTCTGTGGCGATGTCAGTTGGCTCGTCGCTCGGATCGTCGGTTGGGTCGCCAGTCGGGTCTGCAGTCGGCGACTCGCAGTCGGTTGGGTCCGTCGGCTCGCCAGCTGGGTCACCGGCCGAGGGGTCGGGTGACGGTGACTCAGTGACAACAGCGTCGGTGCTGTCTGTGACATCGGGGCTCGCTGACGGATCTGCGCTGGGCTCGCCCGACGGGTCGGTCGAGGGGTCTGGGACTGGCTCGTCGGTAGGGCAGTCAGTGGTCTCGAGCGAAACCGAAGTGGCGTTAGGCCCTCCCTCATCAGAGAACAGGCTGGAGCCTGTGGCTGCTTCTGCAGTTCCGGCGACGAGGACGGTGGCCACCAAGACGAGTCCGCCGACCTTGAGCTTGCCAAGGACGGCCGAGAGGGTGGGTAGGTTGCCGGTCACGTCGCCTCCGGTTGAGCGGGTCTGTACCCGTTCGTCTTCGAAGGTAGCGACCTCGTTACTGGCTGTCCGCGACTGTCACTCGGACGGACTAGTCCGTGCGGGTCATATCAACTCGCTCGGCCTAGTCGGAGTTGGCAGCTCGACGCGCGAGCTCGACGAGGGTGCGCATGGCAGCCCCCGTACCGCCTTTAGGCGTGTAGCCGAACGGTTCGCTCTCGTGGTAGGCGGGCCCGGCGATGTCGAGGTGAGCCCAGGTCACGCCCTCGGGCACGAACTCCTTGAGGAAGAGGCCTGCGACCTGCATGCCGCCGTAGCGGTCGCCGATGTTGGCGATGTCGGCGACCTTGCTGTCCATCGACGGGCGAAGTTCGGACGGCAACATCATCGGCCACATCTGTTCGCCCACCGCGGTCGCGGCCTCGTATACCTGCGTACGGAAGTCGTCATCGTTGGCCATGATCCCGGCTGTGCGCGCTCCAAGCGCAACCACCGCCGCGCCAGTCAACGTCGCTACGTCGACGATGGTGTCAACACCGTCCTCGCCGGCACGCACAATGGCGTCGGCGAGCACCAGGCGTCCTTCGGCATCGGTGTTGAGCACTTCAACGGTCCGGCCGCCGCGAATCGTGATGACGTCGCTGGGCCGCTGCGCCGAACCAGACGGCATGTTCTCGGCCATCGCCATGTAACCGGTCACGTTGACCTCAGGCCTTAGTCGGGCGATGGCGGTCATCGCGCCAAGCACCGCAGCCGCACCACTCATGTCGCTTTTCATCGCGTCCATGTTGGCGGCGGGTTTGATCGAGATGCCCCCGGAGTCGAAGGTGATCCCCTTGCCGACGAAGGCAATGTGCCGGGACGCCTTGCGACGCCGGTAAGCGATCCGGATCAGGCGTGGTGGGTTGGCCGAGCCCATGCCGACACCCAGCAATCCGCCGTACTTGCCGCGCTTCAGGGCCTTCTCGTCGAGCACCTCGATCTCAAGCTTGAGGCTTCGGCAAGCGGCGAGGGCAGTGTCTGCGAAGTCGGCGGGGTGTAGGTCGGACGGTGGAGTGTTGATGAGGTCGCGGACGAGGTTGAGCGACTTGGCGATCGCCTTGACCGATGTGAGCGCGGCAACCGTTTCACTGTCATCGTCCAATGAGGTCGAGATCGTCACCGACTTGACGGGAGCCTTGTGCTTGGACGCCGACTCTTTGCGGTACGTCGTGTAGTTGTACGCGGCGAAGAGGGCACCCTCTGCGATTGCCTTGACGCTCTCGACACTGTCGGCCGGTAGCGCAACGACCACACTGTCCATTCCTGCGACAGAGCGAACAGCGTTGCCCACTGCGCGCCGGAGTCCTTCGGCGTCCGGGACGGTTTCGCCAAGACCGACCGCGACTACGACGGGTGCGGTCACCGAACCAGCTTTCGGGATGCGGGTCACCTGACCGGCGTCACCCGTGGCGCCCAGCGACGTCAACGCACGTACGAGTGGGCGGCCGTAAGCCGTTCCGATCGGCGCCGACCCGGGTGCGAGTCGAATCGAGTCGCCCTTCTTGAGGACGCCGATGATCGCGGCAGCGGTGCGGGCGCGGGCGGGATTGCTGCTGCTCAGCTCGATGGACGTCACGAAACCTCACTCCGGTGCTCAGATGGCGCGCTCTGCCTGGTCGGGCCAGAGGTCGGCCCACCCTAACCCGCGGAGGTGGCCGGTAATGTCCAGAGCATGACCGCGTCGCCCGGCTCCTTGGATCCACTACTGCAATCACCGCTCCATGAACGCCATGTGGCGCTCGGCGCCAAGCTCGCAGACTTCGGCGGATGGGAGATGCCGATCGAGTATCCCGACGGGGGAGTGCTCAAGGAGCACACAGCGGTTCGCGAGAGTGTTGGCCTGTTCGACGTCTCTCACCTGGGCAAGATGACCGTGAGTGGCGAAGATGCCACTGAGTTTGTCAACGCCCAGTTCACCAACGACTTGGAACGGATCAGCTCCGGGCGCGCGCAGTACTCACTGTTGTGCAACGAAGACGGTGGCGTGGTCGACGACCTGATCGTCTACTTGCGGAGCGCCCACGACGTGTTCGTAGTACCTAACGCTGCAAACACCTCGACGGTCGTCGGCACGCTGAAGTCTCGCGCTCCGGCAGGAGTCGACGTAGGCAACCAACACCGTGACTTCGCGGTGATCGCGGTGCAAGGGCCGCGCTCGGACGCGGTGCTCGAGCAACTGGGCTTACCGCACGGCCACGAGTACATGGCATTCGTCGAGACCCTGTTCCAGGGCTCGCCAGTGATCGTGTGCCGCACGGGTTATACCGGTGAGCGAGGCTACGAGCTGCTTCCGGAATGGCACGCGGCTGGCGAGCTGTGGGACTCCCTGGCCGCAGCGGTCGTCGCCGAAGGTGGGCGCCCCGCCGGGCTCGGTGCCCGTGACACGCTGCGGACCGAGATGGGGTACCCGTTGCACGGGCAAGACCTGTCGCCTGAGATCACCCCAGTGCAAGCCCGACTGGGTTGGGCCGTGGGATGGAACAAGACGGTGTTTTCCGGACGCGATGCTTTGCTCGCTGAGCGGGAAGCCGGTCCCTCACGTCGACTGTGGGGCGTTCGGTCGAATGACCGCGGCATTCCGCGTCCGGGCATGCAGGTCAAAGACCCGAGCGGGGACGCCGTCGTCGGCACCGTGACCAGCGGAACGTTCTCGCCAACTCTGCGAGTCGGCATCGGGCTCGCTCTGTTGGACTCCGAACTGGAACCAGGTGCCGACGTATCCGTGGACGTGCGGGGCAAACCCTCGAGCATGTCGGTGGTGCGCCCGCCCTTCGTGGAGCGTTCTCCAAACTGACGCAGTGGGATCAGGGCAGTTGAATCCGGCGCTTCAAATCATCAGCGCCAACAACAACGTCAACGTCGTAAACGCGAGCTCCTCGATGGAGCCCAGGACGTCTCCGGTCACCGCACCCATCCGGCGGACACAGTGTCGGCGCCACCACTCAGCGAGGAACAGCGCGACAAGGGCCGCAGTGACGGCACATAGTGCGGTTCTGGCTGAGTCACCTGCCCCGGCGACGCCGAGAGCTGCGACGACCACGCCGCACAGCGATGCGGCCGAAACCGGTGAGACGGATCCGATCACGGAGGAGCCCAGACCGTCGGACGCGGCAGGGACTCCCCGCCGAGCAGCGGCCGTCAGTGCAGTGCGACTGACTGCTGCACCGCCCACGACGGCGAGGGCGCCGACGACGGCCGACACATTCAGGGCCACCTGGATCGCCGCAATCTGGAGGAACAAAGTGAGTACCACTACGACAACGCCAAACGGACCGATGTCGGAGCGACGCATGATTGCCCGTGCTTCTTCCGGTGACTTCCGACTGCCGAGACCGTCAGCGACATCAGCCAATCCGTCGAGGTGAAGGCCCCGGGTGAGAACCGCAAGAGCACCGACTGCGCACGTCGACGCCAGAAGTGTGGAGTCGCTCCGTTCCTGAACGCCCCACGCGAGCACCCAGGCGAGTACGCCGAGCACTAGCCCGACGATCGGGGCCAGCTTCATGGCTCGTCCCCACGTCACTGAGTCCACGCGCTGTGGCGCCCGGGTAGGAAGAATCGTCAGAGTTCCGACTGCGAGCCGGACGGCGTCCACTGGCAGCTCAGGCCTCATCCGTCGGCCGGTCACTCACACCGGCTTCGTCGAAGGTTGCCATGTCGGTGAGGGTTGCCTGCGCCGCGCGCAGCAGCGGCACCGCCAACAGTGCGCCCGTGCCCTCGCCGAGTCGTAGCTGGTAGTCGAGCAACGGTTCAAGCTGGAGCCTGTTGAGGACGAACTCATGTGCCGGTTCGACTGAGCGATGGCCTGCCTGCCACCAAGCCGCTGCGCGGTATGCGACTCGATGCGCGACCATCGCGCACGCCCCAGATACCAGTCCATCGAGGACCACTGGCGAGCGCCGCACCGCAGCTTGCAACAGAAAGCCGGTCATCGCTGCGAAGTCGGGCCCGCCCACCGTGGCGAGCAGCTGCATCTGTTCGCTGCGCTTGCTGCGACCACGCCGCATGGCGTCCCGAACTGCCGCGGCTTTACGAATCCACGCCTCGTCATCGATGCCGGTGCCGCGTCCGGTCACCGCGGCCGCGTCGCGTGAGCTCAAGAGACCGATCAGTGCCGCGGCCGGTGTCGTGTTGCCGATGCCCATGTCGCCAGGGATGAGCAGGTCGGCGCCCGTGTCGACTTCCTCGTCCGCGATCGCCATACCCGCTGCGAACGCCGCCTCCGTCTCTTGCAGCGTCGCGGCGTCCTCGCGAGCGATATTTCCGGACGTGTGCCGCACCTTGTGCCGCGTCACGTCCTCAGGAACTCCAGGAATGTCGACCGACACAGACATGTCGACGACGCGCACGCTGGCTCCGAGAGTCCGTGCCAAGGCGTTGACGGCTGCGCCGCCCGCGAGGAAGTTCTGCACCATCTGCGCGGTGACCTCGGGCGGGTAAGCAGAGACACCGGACGCCGCGACGCCGTGGTCACCGGCGAAGATGACCACGCGAACTCGGTCGAACGCGTGCGGAGGACACTCGCCCTGTACCGCTGCCACCCAGGCTGAGAGGTTCTCGAGCCGCCCCAGAGCGCCCGTTGGTTTGGTGAGGATTGTCTGGCGAGCCACTGCTTCCGCTTGCACGTCGGCGTCTGGCCGCACGATCTCGTCACGGAACCGTTGCAGGTCGATTGACTCGACGGTCACAGGTGACGAGCTCCTTGGTTGGACATTTACAGGGCCACGGGACGTCCGGCCACCATCATGGTCACAGCGTCGCTTGCGGCGGCGACCCTGGCGTTGAGTCGACCCTGTGTGTCGCGGAACAGCCTTCCGGAAGAAGTGGCGGGAACGACACCTTGCCCCACCTCGTTGCTCACGGCGACCACGACCGCGGCGGTGCCAGTCCAGGCAGCGATGAGCCGGTCGATCTGCTTTTCGACACCGGACAGATCGCCGCTCCATGCGTCGGTGTCGTCCATCGTCTGCGTGAGCCAGAGCGTCAAACAGTCATCAGAAGAATGTCACCCGGGCTCGCTTCTTCCAGCACTGCTGCAACGTCGTTGGTCTCTAGGGTTCGCCAATGCGACGGTCGACGTTGTTGATGCGCCTCGATGCGCGCCGTCCAGTCCTGGTCATCGGGTCGACGTTCGGCGGTGGCCACATAGGTGACGTGCTCGGCGGGAAGAAGTAGCGACTCGGCATGTCGTGACTTGCCAGACCGCGCACCACCGATCACCACGGTGCGCCGAGGGAACTCAGCGGTCGTCGGCGTGAGGGACGCGCCAGAACCTACGGCGAGCGTGGTGCCGTCGGGAACGACGCGGGCACCCCATGCGCGCAAGCGCTGTTCCAACAGGAGAGTTGGCGGGTTGTGGTGTGACAGATGCACAGCGACGACGTCGGTGCTCTCTGTGATGGCGTCTACATTGCGCAGCCTTCTCAGCTGATCAGGGAAGGTCTGAAGGTCAAGGTGGTCAGCGTCGTGG
>JBJMHG010000244.1:0-9868 GCA_045807485.1 Actinomycetes bacterium | reverse complement strand
GCCGATGGTGCTTGGCCCCTCGTAAAGGTGCTGGAAGGCGCTCTCTTCTCATCCACCTCGATAGGCCCTCATGCCCAGAGCTCGCCCTCGATCGCTGCTTCGGCGGCGTCAAGTGACTCGGCATCGTAAACGCCGGTCGACAGGTATTTCCAGCCACCGTCACACACGACGAAGGCGATGTCTGCTCGCTCGCCCGCCTTCACGGCCTTGGCTGCCATGCCTAGGGCGGCGTGAAGAATCGCCCCGGTCGAGATTCCCGCGAAGATTCCCTCTTGGTCGAGTAGCTCGCGGGTGCGTCGGACGGCGTCCCGAGGTCCGACCGAGTAACGAGTCGTGAGGACAGACTCGTCGTACAGCTCAGGCACAAAGCCCTCGTCGAGGTTGCGCAGCCCGTACACCACCTCGCCATAGCGCGGTTCTGCTGCCACCACTTTGATGTCTGGCCGCTGCTCGCGCAGAAAGCGGCCAGCGCCCATCAGCGTGCCAGTGGTGCCGAGCCCGGCGACAAAGTGCGTAATGGTGGGCAGATCAGCAAGAATTTCAGGGCCTGTGCCGCGGTAATGCGCATCAGCATTGGCCGGGTTGCCGTATTGGTAGAGCATCACCCAGTCGGGACGCTCGGACGCCATTTGCTTCGCCACACGTACAGCTTCGTTAGAGCCGCCCGCCGCAGGTGAGTAAACGACCTTGGCTCCCCACATCTTCAGAAGCTGGGTGCGTTCGCGCGATGTGTTCTCAGGCATTACACACACGAGGTGGTAGCCCTTGAGCTGGGCGGCCATCGCCAACGAGATGCCGGTGTTGCCCGACGTCGGCTCGAGAATCGTGCAGCCTGGAGTCAGGGTGCCGTTGCTCTCTGCCGCCTCGACCATCGCCAAGGCGGCTCGATCCTTGACCGAGCCGGTGGGGTTCTGGTCTTCGAGCTTGGCCCACAACCGCACGTCAGGCGATGGTGAAAGTCGCGGCAGCCCCACAAGGGGGGTGTGCCCCACGGAGTCGAGCAGTGAGTCGTAGCGGGTCATCGGGTCGGACGCGGTCAGCGTTGGTCAGCTGGTAACGAGCCACCTGCGACGGCCGGCAAGATGGTCACGTTGTCGCCGTCAGTCACCTCGGTGTCTAGACCTCCGAGGAACCGCACGTCCTCGTCGTTCAGGTACACGTTCACGAAGCGGCGGAGCCCAGCATCGTCGACGAGGCGATCTGCGATGCCCGGGTGGTTGGCGTTGAGGTCGTCGATGAGCTCTTTCAGGGTGCCCCCGGACGCCGGAACCGCCTTCGCGCCATCTGTGTACGAGCGCAGAATCGTCGGGATGCTGACCTCGACGGCCACGGTGTTCTCCTTGTTGTGCGGTTGGCGAGCTACTGAAGATGCAACGTCGGGACGATCTTCACTTCTTCCTCTGTGACCTGGCCGTCCACGATGCGAAACGATCGGATCTCCTCGACGTGGGGGTCGCGGGTGGAGACCAGAAGGTAATGAGCGTTGGGTTCGGAGGCATACGAGATGTCAGTACGGGATGGGTATGCCTCGGTGGCCGTGTGCGAGTGATACACAACGACTGGCTCTTCGTCTCGTGCGTCCATCTCTCGGTAGAGCTTGAGCAAGTCCATCGAGTCGAACTCGTAAAAGGTCGGTGAACGTGCGGCGTTGACCATGGCGATGAAACGCTGCGGAGTATCACTGCCAGCGGGGCCGGCGATGACACCGCAGGCTTCGTCAGGATGGTCTTGGCGTGCGTGAGCGACCATGGCGTCTATCAGCGACTGGTCGATCTCGAGCACGGCACCAGGCTACGGGGCCTCACCTGACAGCACGTCGACCAGGTCGCTCTGCAGCATTGTGAGCAACTGGTAGGTGGCATAGCTCTGCAGATCTTCAGCCCCCGCCAGCACACCACTTTCGGTCACAGACAGTCGAGTGCCCAACATGAGTCGCAGATCGTTGAGGGCGCCAAGCAGCTGGCGGGCGGTGACGTCGTCGACCACCGTCGGCTGATCGAGGACGGCGCGAAGGGCCGCGGCGTCGGCGCGCTTACGATCGGCCAGAGTGGTCTGCGAGAAGCGCCTAAACTCAGCCGCCGCCTCAGGATCGTCGAGAACGGCGTCCGGAAGCAGCCGTGCCCGCACCGGGTCGGAGGGTCGTTCAGGCGGATCATCCAGGGATACCGCTAGCGCTTCGAGCGGATCGTCCGGCAGTGCGAGTGGAGGCCCCAGGACGTTGTCGAGATCATCGAGGTAGAGCCGCAGCACCCACGCCCACTCGGTCAGATCGACGTGGACGCCGTCATCAAAAGCCTCGAAACCAATCATTTGTCCCGCTGCAGTGTCGCCCACAGTCCGTAGCCGTGCATAGCCGCGACATCGCGCTCCATCTCTTCCCGCGACCCGTTCGAAACCACTGCACGACCCTCTTGATGCACCTGCATCATCAGGCGGTCTGCCTTCTCGCGGTCATATCCGAAGTACTCCTGGAATACGAAGGACACATAGGTCATCAGGTTCACCGGGTCATTCCATACCAGTGTGATCCAAGGAGTGTCGGGCTCGACCACCGGCTCTGTGATCGGTTGGTCGAGCTCGGCTGGGGCGGTGGACACGACTCCCATCGTGCCAAAGATCAGTGACACCATGGGCGTGAGCAACTGAAGCTGGAGACGTCGATGCAGATTCCCGCCCGCACCCCGGGGCTCCCCGAGCCACCTCTGCTTGCGCAGATACGTGCCTCCGTCATCGGCGACGACACGGTCATGCCTGGTCCCTACGGTCCGAGGCGGGTCACCTACGCCGACTACACCGCCAGTGGCAGGTCGCTGTCGTTCATCGAAGCGTTCATCCGCGATCAAGTCTTGCCTCGATACGCGAACACTCACACCGAGTCGAGCGGCACGGGCCGGCAGACCACCAGACTCCGCGAAGATGCCCGCCAGATCATTCGGGACGCCATCAACGGCGACGACGACACCTGCGTGATCTTCTGCGGAGCAGGAGCAACTGGCGCGGTCGACCGGCTGATCGGTGTGCTCGCCCTGCGCCTACCGTCCGGCATGGAAGATCGCTATCACCTCTCGTCGCACGTGCCCGCAGAACAGCGACCCGTGGTGTTCACCGGGCCGTTCGAACATCACTCCAATGAGCTGCCGTGGCGTGAGTCGATCGCCGAGGTGGTTCGGATCCCTGAGGATGCCGACGGCCACATCGACCAGACCGCACTCGAACGTGAGCTGGAACGCTTCGGCGATCGACCGACCCTCATCGGCGCGTTCTCCGCCGCGAGCAATGTCACCGGAATTGTGAGTGACACCCACGGAATCTCAGCTCTCCTGCATCGCCATGGCGCGCTCGCGGTATGGGACTTCGCTGCGGCGGGTCCATACGTCGACATCGACATGGTGGCCCCGCACGGTGTCGACCCATTGGCGTACAAGGACGCAATCGTGCTTTCACCGCACAAGTTCGTCGGCGGCCCGGGCACGCCAGGCATCCTGGCAATCCGCAGGCAGATGCTCACCAACCGCGTTCCCGTGGTGGTCGGTGGCGGCACCGTCGCCTACGTCAACCCCGAGGATCATGTGTATCTCGATGACGCCGAGCACCGCGAAGAAGCGGGCACCCCAGCCATCGTCGAGTCGATCCGGGCCGGACTGGTCTTCCAGCTCAAGGGCGCAGTCGGAGCCAGCGTCATCCAGGCTCACGAGTCGGACTACCTGCGGCGTGCGATCGAGGCATGGCGCTCGGTTCCAGAGATCGAAGTTCTCGGGAACATGGAGGCCGAGCGCCTCTCGATCCTCTCGTTCGTCATTAGGCGTCCGGGCGGTCGATACCTGCATCACAACGCCGTCGTCGCTTTGCTCAACGACTTGTTCGGAATTCAAGCACGCGGAGGTTGCTCGTGTGCGGGTCCGTACGGCCATCGTCTGCTCGGCATCGACATCGAACGGTCGCACGAGTACGAGCGCGTCATCACCACTGGCTGTGAGGGGATCAAGCCTGGATGGGTACGGATCAACTTCAACTACTTCATCGACGAGGCGGTGTTCCAGTTCATCGTCCGCGCCGTGGCGTTCGTAGCGCAGCACGGCCACACGTTCCTTGCCGACTACTCGTTCGACGCAGACACCGGCCTTTGGAGCCACCGCTCCGCGCCAGACGACGTTCCGCTCCGGCTCACCCAGCTGCGGTATGACGACGCCGGACGACTGGTGCAGCCGGATCTGCCCGCTAGGGCCAGCGCCTCCGCCCTGCTCGACTACCTCGTGGAGGCAGAGCAGTTGGTCGAGTACCGACGGTCGGGATCACGCGTATCTGACGACGACGCGCACCTCACTGACGACTTTGACGCGTTGCGGTGGTTCGAGCTTCCTCAAGCGTGTCTTACTTGGCACGCGCCAGCTGGCGACCGTACGAGGTGAGCTGAGTCCACGTGCCGGCTCCTTCGTTGCCGAGCGCCCAGATGGCGATTCCGCGCAGCCCGAAACGATGCACCAACGGCACCTTTGCGTTGAGCGATTTGGCGTCGTCGAACCAAGCGGCCCGCTGAACGGTGCAGCGTCGATCACCAGACCGGTAAGTCTTTTGATAGGTGAAGTACTGACTGGTCGCATGTTGGCGCCACTGCGGGGACTTTCCGATGCTGTGCGCAAACTGCTTCATCTGCCGCGTGGTCCTCGACACAGTGGCTTTGGCGCCCGCAGGACACCTTCCCGACACCGTGCCGACGTACCAGTCGCGTCCATAGGCGGGCATCCCGAGCGAAACCTTCGACGGTGTGATTGCGCTCGCCGCATACGAGGCGACCTGCCGCACCCACCACTTGGGCGCGATCGGTCCTGCCGGGCCGCCACTCCACGAGTAGTCATAGGTCATGATTCGCACCCGGTCCGCTTCCAGTCCCAACGCCTTGTAGTCGTAGACCCACCAGTTCGGATCCTTCGCCGAGGTACGCGAGGCAACCGTCACTGATGTGACTGCACCACGCTGGTTCAAGCGATGATCGATCGCACGGATCAGCAAGGGGTAGTTGGCGCGGATGGTCGCCTTGTCGGCGCTGCTGCCAAAGTTGATGGTCTCGTAGTCGAGATCGATGCCGGCGAGCTGGTACTTGTCGACCAGCGCGACCAGCGCATGGGCTTGGGCCGCTCGTCGCCGCGGCGAACGCACGATCCGAGCAAAGTCAGCAGCGGACATGTCAGTCGCGACCGTGGGGATGATCGGTACTCCGCTGCTTGTCAGGGCCGACCGCATTTGGCGCCAACCGTCCGAGCTGAGCTCAAGATCGATTCGATGAGTCGACACGGCGTTGAAGACGAAGGGCGATGCGTCCGCAAACACTGAGGCGTTCTTTTGGACCGAGTTGGTCGCAGCGTCGGGATTCCAATAGGGCAGCCACCCGGTCACATACCGCTTCGGGCGCACCTGACTACCGGCACTCGCGTCGCTTCCCGGTGCCACTGCCGCGACCAGCAGGGCGATCAAGATCAGCAGTACCGGAGCAGCGAAAGACCGAGTACCGAGCTTGAGCATTCGTCTCTCCGAGCGTCAGGTGGTGGTCGGGCAGCCCCCTCACTCTGCTTCGGATCGGCGACCACACCACCTTGAGCGAAAAGCCCGTGTCGTCGTAATTTCGCCGCATTGGGGAGCGGCCTCCGCCACTGCCCTGGCGTGATCAGGGGGCGCTGACGAGCACCCGCTCCGAGCCGGAGTACGAGGTGCGCCAGTCCCAGCTCGCCGCCAACCTCAGCCGCCAGTCCAGCGTGCGGCTGATTGAGCTCGAATACGTCACCTTGCCGTTGCCGTCGGTCACAAGATCGACAACCTCGCGCCAGGCCTTTCCCGGCACCCGCTTCTGCAAAGACACGGTCTGCGTGGTCACCGGGGTGCCATTGACGGTGACGCGACCGTTGATCGTGATTGTGTCGCCTGATGTCGCGGTTGCGGGGGCCTTGACGGACACCTTGGCGTGGTCGGGGTTGATGCTGATGGCGACCTTTCGTGCGCGGGCCCACAGCTTTGGGTCTTCAAACCCGAAGGTGAACACCGAGATCCCCTGCACTCCGAGACGCTCCGCGAGCAGTAACCGTTCCTCTGCCGATCGCGCCTCCTCAAACCACACCCGACGCATCACTACGCATTTTCCATACTCGGGGTACGGGCGGCGGTAGTCGAAGTGGTACTCGCCGGCGTCCTTGCTCCACTTAATGTCGGCGCCGTACTTGTTCGCCAGATCGAACGCTTGCTCCGTGGTGGGCGCGACCGTCGTCTTGGCTGCACTCGGACAAGAGCCGCGAAGGGTCTTTAGATACCAGTTCCTTCCGTAGGCCGGAACCCCGATCGACAGCGGCACTCCGCGGAATTCCTTGTGCGCGTACTCCGCGACCTTTCGGGTCCAGTCGATCGGTCCGATTGGGCCTGGCCGGTCGGTGCTGTAGTCGTAGGTCATCACGCGTGCGCGGTCGACGACCTTGCCGATTGCGTTGTAGTCGACGGTCTCCCAGTTGTTGTCCGAAGCAGATCGTCGCGCCGGTACCGCGACTGAGAGCACCTTGTTGAGCGCGTGCAGCTTCGACTGCAGCTGGGCGAGGAAGATTGGGTAGAGCCGCTTCACCGCCGTTCGCTCGTTGCCTGAGCCGCCGTAGTTCATCTCTTCGAAGTCGATGTCGACGCCATCGGCACCCGTTCGGACCGACATGTCAACGAGCGCATTCACCAGGTCGCGACGCGACTGCTTGTCACCCAAGAGCTGCGCCATCTCATGACCGCCGAACCCGTCGTCCTTGACGCTCGGATACGCGGCTATGCCTGCGGCGTGCAGCTGGTCGATCGCATCAATCAGGTCGCTCTCTGGTCGGTTGTTCCCGTCCATGGGCTGGACCTGTGACGCCTTGGTGATGCGGTACCAGAACGGTGAGACCTCGGCGAGCAGGCTGGGGTGGTCGAGAACCGACGCGAGCCCCTCGTCAAGGTCCCAGTACGAGATCCAACCGGTCACGACCCGGCGATCGGACAATGGCGACAGTGAGGTGGCAGGTGTCACCTCAGCGGTCCCCGTCGATAATGTGCGTTCACCGTTGCTGCCCGCTAGTGCGACTGCACCAACAGAGGCGAGAGTAAGGGCCAGTGCACTCGCGACGAGCCAACGCACCTTGACCACGAGAACCCCCTGTCAATGAGCGACGCAGTCCTTCGACCCTACCTGTCAGTTCCCTGTGCTCTGAGCGCCGTGGGGTAGCGTCCGCACGTGCCTGCCACTGATCCTTCGCGGAACTCAGGATGAGTCACTGTTGGTTGGACGGAGTCGATGGCTCGGGATTCTCGTTGGCCAACCTTCCACTCGGTGTGACCGCTGTCGACGGGACCGGCCATGTTTGCGTCCGACTTGGCGATCACGTGCTGGATCTGAATCAAGCTGCCAGCCATGGCCTCATCGACCCACCGCTTCACGACGCACTGCTCCAGCCCCGTCTCAACGAGTTGATGCAGTCAGGCCGCGCGCAGTGGTCGTCACTGCGACGCAGAATAGTCCAGCTGATGAGTGACAGTGAGAGACGCATAACGGTCGAGCCGCTCCTTGTACCGGTGAACACGCTGTCGATGCTCATGCCCTTCGAGGTCGCCGACTACGTCGACTTCTACTCGTCCGAACAGCACGCGAAGAACGTGAGCGAGATCTTCGGACCCGGCGCGCCATACCTGCCAGAGCACTGGCACCACATGCCGATCGCCTACCACGGCAGGGCCGGGACAGTTGTTGTCAGCGGTACTCCAATCCGGCGCCCGCACGGCCAACGGCGGCGCAGCGACGAGATCAACCCGACCTACGGCCCATCCCATCGACTCGACATCGAAGCGGAGGTCGGATTCGTGGTGGGGGTGGAATCGTCGCTAGGTCAGCCGCTTCGTCCGGACGAATTCGAAGAGCACGTGTTTGGCGTCGTGCTCGTCAACGACTGGTCGGCACGTGACCTGCAAGCGTGGGAGTCGACACCACTTGGCCCATTTCTCGGCAAGTCCTTCGCGACGTCCATCTCCCCGTGGGTGGTTCCCTTGGACGCGCTGCGAGCGGCCCGAAAGCCCATCCGCACCCAGTCCCCAGCCGTTCTGCCCTACCTGCACGACGTCGAGTCTTGGTGCCTGGATCTCCGCATCGAGATTCGGCTCAACGGCACACTGATCTCTGAGCCGCCCTTCGCCAGCCACTACTGGTCACCCGGGCAGCAGCTTGCCCACCTGACGTCGAACGGTGCTGCGCTCCGTCCCGGTGACCTGTTTGCATCGGGCACTGTGACAGGTGCAGGACGCCGCGAGCGCGGTTCGCTGCTCGAGCTGACGTGGGGTGGTCAAGAGCCGCTGACACTGGACGACGGCACCGCGCGGGCGTTCCTGGAGGACGGCGATGTGGTCTCGATCACGGCGAGCGCGCCAGATACCGCTGGCGGTCGGCTCACCCTCGGCGAAGTGATTGGCCGCATCGAGCGCAGCGAGCTCTAGCGTGCTGTGGAGGTCAAGTGCTCAAGTCGCGAGCCATGCCGCGCAGCTGGAAAGAACCGATGATTTCTACGATTCCCAGAGCCACGAGCCACAGGCCAGATACCCACACCAAGGCGCTGAGGGTGATCGCCGGCCACACCAATACGACGATTCCGGCGAGCAGGCTCAAGAGACCGATGAAGATGACCCACCCGCGTCCGGGCATTCCCGGATTGGCGAATCCCTCAACGAGGTCGGCGACACCGCGAATGATCCAGCCGACGCCGATGAGCAGGGCGAGGATCACCACGGCCTGAGCGATTCCTCGGAAGGCCACGATGCCCAGAAGGATCGACAGCAGTCCACCGACAGCCGAGATGAACCGCATACCCCCCGTGCCGACGTCGTCGCTGAAGCTGGCGACCAACATGAAGACGCCACTGAGGATCAAATAGATCCCGCAGATGACTGCGAAGAACTTGACTGACTCTTCGGTGAAGACCATCAAGATGATGCCGAGGGCCACCGTCGCGATGCCGAACGCCAGCACCACTCCGAAACTGCGGCCGAGAAGTCGAGAAGCATCTGCCGAAGACATGCTCATAGTCGTCCCGCCTCCGTCACGCGACGCAGGAAGCGCCTGGTGCGCTCCTGTTGCGGTTCGGAGAGTACCTGCTCAGGGGGCCCGAGCTCGGCAACCTCGCCGCGGTCAAGGAAGGCAACCCTCGTCGCAATCTCTCGTGCGAATGCCATCTCATGCGTCGCCAGCATCATGGTGAGGCCGTTGTCCTTGAGGTCACGGATCACTTCAAGCACCTCCCCCACGAGCTCTGGGTCGAGAGCCGACGTGATTTCGTCGAACAGCATGATCTGCGGTTGCATCGCGAGCGCGCGAACGATCGCGACCCGTTGCTGCTGCCCACCAGACAGATGGTCTGGGTAGGCCGATGCCTTGTCGGCCAACCCGAAACGGGTCAGAAGCTGCATCGCCCGCTCGGTCGCTTCATCAGGTTTGAGGCCGAGAACTTTGCGCGGTGCGAGAGTCACGTTGTCGATGACGCTCCGATGCGGAAAGAGATTGAACGACTGGAAGACGATCCCTATCTGACGACGCGCTGTGTTCGCGTCGAAGCCAGGCCACGAGATGTCCACACCATCGAGAAGGATCGCCCCGGAGTCGATCGGTTCGAGAACGTTGATGCAACGAAGCAGGGTCGACTTGCCGCAACCGGACGCCCCGATCAGGGCAACCACTTCGTGCTCATCGATGTCGACCGAAACCCCGCGAAGCACGGCGTTGTCGCCGAACGCCTTGTGCACACCCCGGATCTGGAGAGTGGGTTGTTCCGCCGTCATCACAACGCGCCCGATGAGGCTTCACTGCGTCGCCGCTGACGTTCGCCGA
>JBJMHG010000243.1:0-4060 GCA_045807485.1 Actinomycetes bacterium | reverse complement strand
GAAGATGCCAAAGAAGAACATCCATCCATGCCCATTTCTCAGCGTCATCACCCCGAGGGTGATCAGCAAGACGAGATACAGCAAACCGCCGAAGCCAATGCCCCACCACATGATTTCTCTCCAGACTGTCGTTTTCTGGAAGCGAGCATACGTGGACGTGCATCGCTACTCGGCGACGGCGCGGACGATCAGCAGCGCCTCCCGCTGCGCCGGGGTCCGACCCCTCTCCACTTCGAGAAGCTCGTCGCTCGGCTGCTTGGACGGAAGTTATAACGGCGGCGCGAGTCTTGCCGATTTAAGAAATGCGGGGTCGGATCGAACCCGCGACGCCGGCCTTCCGTCGCGCGGCTCACGCGAGCACGATCGGAGGAAACGGCAGTCCGGCCCCGCATGACTTTAGGTGGCTGGCGGAGCAGATGCCGGGCTGCGGTTCGAGGAGGCTCCCGCACGAGCGAGAGAGGATCACACCTCGCCGCAAGTTAACTGTCTGTAAGCATCGAGCCGGTCGTCTTGACCCTCTCGCACGCGTGCTACGGTGGCTGACCTGCGGCGAAGCAGATCGGTTTTCTCGTCCGCGACGCGACATCCAGCCCGGCACATCGCTGCCATGGGGGAGGCGAAGCAACGACGATGGCTCAGCATTCGCAGCTTTTCAAAGAACGAGCGGGTGCGTTCATCCTCTTCGCTCTGCTTTCGCTCGCTCTTTCGCCTTTGGCTCGTGCCGATGCGGCGAACCTCTTGCCGAACGGCAGCTTCCAGTCGGGGACAACTGGCTGGAAGGCGACTGATGCAGCCTTGACGGTCGCGACCGACGGGGCCACCGATAGCTCCGCCGGTCGGGTCGCACTGTCGACGACGGCCACGACGTACCAGGTTCAGGCGGCCCCGAGACCCGTTGTGAACACGACCGCGGGAACCGTGTACACGGCGAATGGCGTCGTTCGCAGTGACACTCCAGGAAAGAGCGTCTGCCTCTGGATGAAGGAATACAACAGCGCCGGCACGGCGGTCCTCACGAAAAACCTCTGCGCAGTGACCGGCTCGCAGTGGGCTCCTCTTCCTCAGGTCACTTTGACTGCGCTGAACAATGGCGATTCGATCGCCTTCATCGTGCGCAGGCCGTCCGGCGCCGTTGCCGGCGAGAGCTTCGAGGTCGACGACCTCTCGCTGGTCGCCAGTGGGGGCAGCCCGCCGCCGCCGCCCCCGCCCCCGCCGCCGTCTTCCGTGGTCGGGCTATGGCATCTGGACGAGCTCACGGGCACCACAGCGAATGACAGCAGCGGCAACGGGCACAACGGTTCGATTACCGGTCCGATGACGCTCGGCGTTCCGGGTGAGCTCAACACCGCTTACAGCTTCGTCCCGAAGAGCGTGATCACCGTCCCGGACTCTCCCGATCTCAGGCCTGGGACGGCCGATATCACGATCTCGTACTGGATGAACGCGACAACGCCGCCCGCGAAGGCCGATTACGACACTTTCGTGAAGGGACAGGTGGGCAGCAGCGGCGGCCAGATCAAGCTCGAAGTCCAACCCAACGGACAGGCATCGTGCATGTTCCGGGGTGATCTGGGTAGCAGGCAGCTGCAGGCGGGGCCAAGTGTCGTCGACGGGCAGTGGCATCACGTGACGTGCCAACGGAAGGGCAATCAGATCATCGAGACCGTCGACGGCGAAACCCACTCGGTGACGAAGGCGACCGGCTCGATCACGGTCACCGAGCCGGTTCGAATCGGCTCGCACGAAACAGGTGGCGACTGGTATCGCGGCGTCCTCGACGAAGTCAGCTACACGATCGGGCAAGCCGCTCCACCACCACCACCAGTTGAGGTGGGGTCTCCCTGCGGCACCGCGATCTCACCCCCGGGGAACGGGTGGGCACATGTGGTTTGGGTGGTCTTGGAGAACAAGTCCTACGACGACGTCATTGGCTCACCGAATGCCCCCTACATCAATGCGCTCGCGGGGAAGTGCGGGCTTGCGACGTCCTTCTATGCGGAAACGCATCCGAGCCTGCCCAACTACATCGCGATGACGTCGGGATCGACGCAGGGGATCACCGACGACCTCGCGCCGGCGGCGCACCCTCTGGACGTGAGCTCGATCTTTTCGCAGCTCAGCCCGGATGGCTGGCGAAGCCTCTCGGAGTCGATGCCGTCCAACTGCTACCTCACGAATTCGGGCAACTATGCCGTCCGTCACAACCCGGCCCCTTACTACACGAATATTCGCACCGAGTGCGGCAACCAAAATGTCCCGCTCGGTCCGACACCCGACCTGTCCGCCCGCTTTACGTTCGTGACGCCGAACCTCTGTCACGACATGCACTCGTGCCCGACCCAGAAAGACACCGCGACGGAAGTGCAGACCGGTGACGCCTGGCTTTCGACCTTCCTGCCGCAGGTGCTCGATAGTCCCGAGTACGCGGCCGGGGCGACTGCCGTCTTCATCACGTGGGATGAGGGCGCAGGCGTGGATCAGCACATCGCCACACTCGTGATCGCACCCTCGACGCCCGTCGGTACAACGTCGGCATCAAGGTTCGACCACTACTCACTGCTGCGCACGACTGAGGAAATGCTCGGGCTGACGACCTATCTCGGTGAGGCCGCTAACGCGGCCAGCATGCGCAGCGCATTCGGGCTCTAACCGTGCGCAGTCTCGTTCGAGAGAGCTTCGGCTTACCTCCAGACTGTGTCAAAGAGACAACAGGTACCGGCCGCCGATCGCTGGCGTTCCCCGGCCCCACGGCTGCTCGGGCGGAAGTAGCCATTGAATCGCTGGCGGTCGAGGAGTAGCTTCCGAGCTTCCTGCGGTGGAAGGAGATCCAATGAGAAAGTTGCTTCTCGGTTTCATGGTGCTCGCAGTCTTGGTATTTGCACAGACAGCGAGCGCCACACCTGCGGACTTTGCGGGCCCGCTGTTCGGACTGGAGCAAGGACCCGACGCCAACGCCTTTCTGGTCGCCGACGCTGGGCAGGGTGTCGTCCGCACGTCAGGCGACAAGGCCAAGCTTGTCGTCTCGCTTCCGGGCGTGACCGATGTCGCCGTCCGCAGTCCACACAGCCTCTGGGCTTTGACCAGCGAGGTCTTTGGCTCATCCGGCTCAAAGCTCTATATCGTCCGGGACGGCGAGGCGCACCCGCTCGCTGATCTGCACAGGTTCGAGGTCAAGAACAACCCGCATCCAGCGGCGATCGATACGGATCCTTTCGATGTGCTCGCTCGGCACGACGGCACTGCTGTCGTTGCAGATGCCGCCGGAAACGACATCATCCACGTTGCCCGTGATGGCAGGATGAGACTGATCGCCGTGCTTCCGGATCAGGTTGTTCCAACCGCCAATGCGAAACACCTTGCTGGTTGCCCCACCCCAACTGATCCGAGCAACCAGGAGATCTGCGATCTGCCGGCGCAGATTCCCGCCGAGCCCGTGGCGACGAGCGTCACGAAAGCACCCGACGGCGGCCTCTACGTGGGTGAGCTAAAGGGCTTCCCGGCCCCGCTTCACCATTCGCGTGTTTGGCATATCGACAAGGGCACGCGTAACGCGCAATGCGGCACCGATCCTCGCTGCCAGATTGTGTTCGATGACTTCACTTCGATCATCGATCTGCGCTGGTTCCAGGGCAAGCTCTACGTGGAACAGATCGACGACCAGAGCTTCTTGGCCGTCGAGTTGGAGCAACCGACGACCGGCTCCGTCTGGGCTTGCGATGTCACTTCACACGACTGCGAGAGGGTTGCAGGCGGCAAGCCGATCATGACCGCGATCGCCTTCCGCCCAAACGGGAGCATGTGGGGCACCATCAAGGCCCTCGTCCCCGGTCAGGCAGACGTCGTTCGACTCCGCCCTCCGCAGTAGGTCCGGTCACGCAAACGAGTGAAGAAAGGCCCCGGTTTGCCGGGGCCTTTCTTATTTCCTTCGCCGAAGAAGCTCCTCAAGACGTTCCTCCGCGCCTCGTCGCTCGGCTGCTCGGACAGAAACCCTAGTGGGAGCAGGTCGTCCTCGCGCGCGCGCCGAGCTAGACTCGGTCATAAGCGTTCTCCGACCTCTCTG
>JBJMHG010000242.1:0-4283 GCA_045807485.1 Actinomycetes bacterium | reverse complement strand
CAAGGCAAGTGGCCTACGACTTGGCTACGCCATGGTCAGCAGTCTCGGTGCAGGAGGGACGCTCCCCAATCGGCTGGGTGCACCGCCATCTCGCGCGTTAGCCGCCGCATGCCACGGGCTCCCGTGCCTCAGGTGCCGCCGAGAACCCGCGAGCGTGCGGCTCGGTGTTCCTCGTCGCTGATGACGCCACGAGCATGCAGATCGTCGAGCTGCGACAGGCGAGCTTCGACGGACTGCTTACTCGCCAACAAGTCGCTCGTCGCGAGGCGACCGGCAATTTGCCCGGGGACCGTCAGCGGATCAACTCCATGCTTTTTCGCACCCTGGTAGGTCTTTGCCCAGAGGAAGACAATGAACCCAGTAGCGCAAAGGAACAGGATGAAGAAGAGAACCCCGAAGACCACAAAGAACAGTGAGAGGGCTCCGAACTCAGGCAACCCCGGCATCGGCTCGTCCATATTCCCCCTCACGAAACCTGAAGTCGCCATAGTGGCACAGGGGCTGTTCGTTACGCCGTGATCTGGACGGGTGAAGTCGCCAATAACTATGGACGCAAATGGCGGTCGGCGCCGGGGCCGTGACAATGACGCGCTGCGACAGCGGCAGATCAGTCCACAGACTTAGCTAAGGCGCCGCCTAGCTATCAGGCCGCGATCCGTTCGGCCGCAGCCTCGACCCGCTCATCGGACGCCGTCAACGCCACACGAACAAACCGACCACCCTGGACGCCGTAAAAGTCACCGGGGGCCACGAGGACTCCCCGCGCGGCGAACCACGAAACGGTACTGGCGCAGTCCTCATCTCGAGTGACCCAGAGGTACAACCCGGCCTCAGAGTGCTCGATCCTGAATCCCGCCGAACGCAATGCGGCGCTGAGCAGTGTGCGCCGACCGAGATAGCGACCCCGTTGTTCCACCAAGTGAGCGTCGTCGCTGAGTGCAGCAGTCATCGCCGCCTGAATCGGCGTTGGCATCATTGCTCCGAGGTGTTTACGGGCCGCGAGCAACGAATCGATCAATACCTGGTCACCGGCGACGAACCCAGCGCGATACCCAGCCATGTTGGAGCGCTTCGACACCGAGTGCAGCACGAGGACGCGATCTGTACGCCCTTCGCAAACGTCCGGGTGCAGAAGGGACACCGGTTGGACGTCCCACCCGAGCTCGACGTAACACTCGTCGGAGACCACCAGGGCACCTCGCTCGCGCCCCCACTGCACGACCTTGCGCAAATGCTCCACGCCGAGCACTCGTCCGGTCGGGTTGCTCGGAGAGTTCACCCACACCAGATCAACGCGCGCCGGACCCGGCCCGGTTGTCGCGTCAGAGACGATCACGTCAGCCCCAACGACACGCGCCCCTATTTCGTACGTCGGGTAGGCCAGCTCGGGGATCATCACGCGATTGGACGGTCCTAACCCAAGGAGCATCGGCAGAGCAGCCACGAACTCCTTGGTGCCGAGGGCCGGAAGCACCGCCCCATTCGACACCAAACCTGGGCCCACACCGAGCCGCCGTTCCATCCATGCCACCGCCGCGTCCCGCAGCTCGACCTGCCCATGCACGGTCGGGTACCCGGGACTGTTGGACGCCGACGCGAGCGCCCGCTGGACCACCTCCGGAACAGCATCTACCGGCGTGCCGACCGAGAGGTCGACGATGCCGCCCGGATGCGCCTGAGCCGTGGCTTTGGCCCTGGCGAGCTGGTCCCAGGGAAACTCGGGAAGTCGGTCGGCAAGCGGAGAAGGGCTCACCGAGCCGCCCAGGAGCTCAGTGCTCGACGACCTGAGGTGGAAGGGCCGCCACGATCGGGTGGTCCTTCTCGATCTTGCCGGTCTTGGCAGCACCGCCGGGGGAGCCGAGATCGTCGAAGAACTCGACGTTCGCCTTATAGAAGTCTTTCCACTGATCAGGCGTGTCGTCCTCATAGAAGATCGCCTCAACCGGGCACACCGGCTCGCATGCTCCGCAGTCCACGCACTCATCGGGGTGGATGTAGAGCATTCGCTCGCCCTCATAGATGCAGTCGACAGGACATTCGTCGACACACGCCTTGTCGATTACATCGACACAGGGCTGGGCGATGACGTAGGTCACGATCTCCTCCTTGGGGATGTCGCCGTGCCTAGTATTCACGATCACCACTCTCACTACCCTGAGGGGTCTTGCGTGACCGAGGTCGGTTCCACACCACGCAACGAACCACGATGGCCCAACCCCGCGTGGGTGACGTACGCCACAGGACGACGCATCTCCATTCGCCTGGGCGCCGGACGTCCCGGCCCAACTGGAGGCCCTGCGTATCGCGATGTCGTGGGAGTACTCGAAGCTTCAACGCCCGCCGAGTGGTCGGTGCGCACGCGCGCCAACGCTGTGGTCACCGTGGAGTCCAAGTCGGTCGTCGCAGCCAAGGTCGTGCCTGATTCGCCCGGCCGGCTACGTACGGCGTCCGACATCGACATCGCCTCCCTCGAAGTCATCGCTGCCGACGGATGGCAGCCGCTCGAATATGAGCCACTTGGCGACTGGATGCTCCGGGCGGCCCACGGGTTCACGGGCCGCGCGAACAGCGTCCTTCCGATCGGTGATCCCGGCTTGCCTCTGGACTCCGCGATCGAGGCGGTGCAAGCGTGGTACGCGGCGCGATCGTTGCCGGCCATGTTTCAGATGCCATTGCCGCTGCGAACCGACCTAGATCAGCAGCTCACCGCACGCGGTTGGGATCACTACAACCCCACGCAGGTCATGGTGTGCGATCTCGACAGGCTTCGAATGAGTGCAAGGCCGGGCGACGCCGCGGATGACGCGATCATCATCGCTACGTCCTCTACACCAGACACCGAATGGATCAACTCCTTTCGCTATCGCGGGATGCCGTTGCTGCCGGATGTTGCTCCAATCCTCACTCGCAACGAACATCCGGTGTTCATTGCCGTGCGCGGGCAAGACGGAGCGACATGCGCCATCGGACGCGGTGCTATCACTGACCAGTGGCTGGGCATCACTGCGCTCGAGGTGGCTGAACCCTTTCGGCGCCGAGGCATGGGGCGCCAGATCATCGCCGAGCTTGCGGCTTACGCCTCCTCTCATAGCGTTCGCCACGTGTATCTGCAGGTCGCTCAAGACAACACCCCTGCGATGACCCTGTATGAACGGCTGGGCTTCGAGCACCATCACGACTACGTCTACCGCCGCTGGGTGGCCGGGTAGTGTCGACTCGTGCCCGCTGAACGTTTCGACACACCGGCCGGACGCAGCCTGCTCGAGCACAGCGTCACGGTGGCACAGAGGCACCTGCGCGACGAACTTCGCGACCCCACTCGGCCGGCTTCATTGACCTTCCCGGTCGGCCCGCTGACCGTCGACCTCTCACGCATGCGCGGCGACCTCAGCACTGCGCACCTGCTTGCTGACCTGGCGGTTCAGCTCGGGGTCACCGAACGGCTCGCGTCGATGATGCGCGGTGCGGAGGTCAATCCCACCGAGCGGCGTGCGGCGCTTCACACCGCGCTTCGCGCGTCTGAGGATGCCGTGATTGCGGTTAACGGCGCAGACGTCATGCCCGAAGTCAGACAGACCGAGCAACGGGTCAGCGACTTCGTCGAAGCGGTCTCGTCTGGGGAGCGCCGCGGGTCTACCGGTGAGCGGATTAGCGACGTCGTGGTGATCGGTATCGGTGGATCGGACCTCGGCCCGCGGATGGTGGCGACGGCGACTCGGGGGCATCACACCGGGGACGTCGCGGTTCACTTCGTTGCGAACGTCGACCCGGCCGAGCTCGACGCCGTCCTGCCGGCGCTCGACCCGGCTCGCACCCTTGTCGTGGTGATCTCGAAGACCTTTACGACCGTCGAGACCCTCGCCAACGCGCGGGCAGCACGTGAGTGGTTGCGTGCGACGCTAGGCGATCACTTGAGTGCACATCTCTGTGCCGTCACAACTTCGGTCGCACGAGCCGAGACCTTCGGCGTCCCCTCTGACGCCATCTTCGGCTTCCGCGACTGGGTGGGGGGACGCTACTCGCTCTCGTCCGCAGTCGGGATCGGTATCGAGTTTGCCGTGGGGCGCGAGGGCATGCAGTCGATGCGGGCCGGCATGCGAGCTGTCGACGAAGCCGCTCTTGACGACGAGCCACGCCTAAACGCGGCGCTCCTTCTGGGCATGCTCGACGTTTGGTACACCGACTTCCTCGGCGTCTCGACAAAGGCGGTCGTGCCCTACTCGCAAGACTTGGCTCTCTTGCCCGCACACCTGCAGCAGCTGCAGATGGAGAGCAACGGCAAG
>JBJMHG010000241.1:0-12010 GCA_045807485.1 Actinomycetes bacterium | reverse complement strand
CACAGCGATGAAACCGAAGACAAGTACCAGCGCGCGCAGCCGTCGATCGGTCTTTGCATCCCGGGTCATGCGCGCCAGTGTAATGGCGCTGGGACAGGGGAGTTCCGACTTACTACTTGGTGGTCCGTTCGCCGCCATGGGTCGCTGTTGGAGACTCCATCACGCATCGCCTTCACATCCGCTTGCAGGGCTACAGCTCGCGTGACCACGCAGCGGGTTCTTAGGGCTTATGCCCACGCAGAGCAGCAGATACGGGAAGTGTCCGAGGGGGGACTTGAACCCCCAAGCCCTTTCGGGCACTAGCACCTCAAGCTAGCGCGTCTGCCAATTCCGCCACCCGGACGAGGCGAGGCGTCACTCTATCAATCGCAGAGTGCACAACAGAATCGCCCAGCAGTCCCGCCAAGAGCGAGGACGCCTTCCGCGAGAAGCGCATTGCGTGCACCATGGGGTACATGGGTGTCGACTCCGTGACCGCCAACTTAGTGACGTCAGATCCTGCCCGCGAAGTCGTCGACATCTGCCGGCGCTTGATCCAGATGGACACGAGCAACTATGGCGACGATCCACGATCGCAGGAACGAGAAGCAGCGGAGTACGTGGCCGGCCTGTTGACCGAGGTCGGCCTTGCGGTCGAAGTGATCGAGTCCGCGCCGAACCGGACCAGTGTCTTTGCCCGATGGGAGGGCGAAGAGGCCGATGCACCGGCGCTCTTGCTTCATGGACACCTGGATGTCGTACCTGCTGACCCACACGACTGGACGCATCCGCCCTTCGGGGCCGAGATACACGACGACGGCGGTGTGCCGATGGTGTGGGGTCGAGGCGCTGTCGACATGAAAGACATGGACGCCATGATCCTGTCGGTCGTGCGCGATCGCATCCGTTCGGGACGCCGATGCCGCCGCCCCGTCGTCTTGGCTTTCCTTGCCGACGAAGAAGCAGGCGGACGGCTCGGCTCGCACTGGCTGGTCGAACATCGTCCGGATCTCTTCGAGGGCGTTGACGTCGCGATCGGTGAGGTTGGGGGATTCAGCTTCACCGTCGACGACAGACAACGCCTCTATCTGGTGGAGACAGCCGAGAAGGGAATCTCGTGGATGCGGCTGGAGGCGGAGGGTCGTGCCGGTCACGGTTCGATGGTCAACCACGAGAACGCGGTGACACGCCTCGCAGAGACCGTGTCGCGCATCGGCTCACATGAGTTTCCCGTCACGATGACGCCAACGGTCGAGCGCCTGCTCACCGAGCTTCGCCAGGCCCTTGGGCTCCCAGCTGACACGTCGCCTGAGGAAGTGGTGGTGAAGCTAGGGCCGATTGCCCCAATGATCGGTGCGACGCTGCGCCACAGTGCTGCCCCGACAATGCTGGACGCCGGTTACAAGACCAACGTCATTCCCGGCGCTGCAGCCGCGGTTGTGGATGGCCGCTTCTTGCCGGGTCACCGTGATGAGTTCTTGGCGATGATCGATGGCCTCTTGGGTCCGCACGTCTCGCGTACGACCCTGGTCGACGACATAGCGCTCGAGACTCCATTCGAGGGCCCGGTCGTTGACGCCATGGTCAAGTCGCTGCTCGAGCATGACGCCGGCGCCCGAGCGGTTCCGTACACCCTCAGCGGCGGTACTGACGCCAAAGCGTTTGCCGCCCTCGGCATCATCGGCTACGGATTTGCCCCGCTGCGCCTGCCCCCCGAATTGGCCTTTGCAGACCTCTTCCACGGAGTCGACGAACGGGTCCCAGTCGACGCTCTGGACTTCGGCGCTCGGGTGCTCGACCGGTTCCTCGATCTGGTCTGAGCTCAGCTGGCCCGGCTGGATCGCAGAATTCGCTGTCGGCGACGTCGCAACCACACTCGGCAGCGCCCATCGACAAACCGCACGACTCGCCATAGCTCCCACCGCCCGTACTCGGCATGGTCGGTGAGTTCTCGATGGATCTGTGAGCGGCTGGCCGAGCGGGGGTAGTCGATACGCCACGTCTCATACTCAACGGGAAGCCGGTTTGACACCATGCTGATCGCCTACTCGTCGGTGTCTGGACGCGAAGAGTCTGGCCGAGAGGGTCGTTGGCTCCAACCGTGCTCGGGGTAGCTCCGCGCCGGCAGCGACACCTCGTCGAGAGCCATCACGATCTCATCGGGCAGCTCTAGAGACTCTGCCGCGAGCGACCCCAACAGCTGTGCGGCCGTTCGGGCCCCTACGACAGCGGAGGTCACCCCCGGCCGGTCGCGTACCCATGCGAGGGCTACCTCCAGAGGTGCCACGCCGAGTCCGGACGCCGCCGTGAGCACCGCGTCGACAACCTTGCGCGAGCGATCGTCGAGAAATGGCCGGACGAAGTCCGCAAAGTGCTCGGAGGCCGCGCGCGAGTCTGAAGGCGTTCCCGATCGGTATTTTCCCGTGAGAACGCCACGACCAAGGGGAGACCAGGCGATCAACGCAGCGCCAGCATGGGCAAGCGCTGGAAGAACCTCTCGCTCGACCCCGCGTTGGAGAAGCGAGTACTCCATCTGGCTCGCGACCAGCGGCGCACGACCAGGGAATGCGGACTGCCACGCACAGGCCCACGCCGTCTGCCATCCGGAGTAGTTCGAGATGCCCACGTAGCGGGCTCGACCGGAGCGCACAGCCTCATCGGCCGCAGACAAGGTCTCCTCGATTGGTGTCCTGGGATCCCACGCGTGGAACTGCCAGAGGTCTACGTAGTCCGTGCCCAGCCTTCGGAGCGAGTCGTCAAGGGCCGAAAGCAGATGTCCGCGGGAGGCGTCGAAGCGGCGAGCCGTACCTGGGCGGCTGGCGGCTTTGGTCGCGATGACGACGTCGCTTCTGGGGATGACGTCCCCGATCAACTCACCCAGAATTCGCTCGGCCGCTCCATCGACGTAGACATCAGCGGTGTCGACGAGAGTTCCGCCAGCATCCCCAAACGCTTTTAACTGATCTCGAGCCTCATGCTCGTCTGTGTCGCGACCCCAAGTCATGGTTCCGAGTCCCAAGCGAGACACGGTCAGCCCGGTTGCTCCAAGGTGGCGCTGCTCCATGCGTGGTCAGCGTAGCGACCGTCCGTAGGTAGAGTCCCACGCCATGCGGAGTGATCAGTGAGTTGGATCGAGGCCGTCCTCCTCGGCGCCCTTCAAGGGTTGACGGAGTTTCTGCCGATCTCGAGCAGCGCTCATCTCGCCATCTACCCGCAGCTCTTCGGACAGTCAGATCCGGGAGCGAGCTTCACTGCGGTGACACAGATCGGAACTGAGCTAGCGGTGATCTGGTTCTTCCGAAAGGACATCTGGCGGATCACCTGGACGTGGCTGCGTTCGCTCTGGAATCCCCAGATGCGCGGGCAGCTGGACGCCCGCATGGGCTGGTACATCATCATCGGCACCATCCCGATTGCGATCGTCGGAGTGCTGCTGGAGGAGACCATCAAGACCAGTTTCCGGAACCTCTGGGTCATCGCCGCCAACCTCATCATCTTCGGCTTGATCCTGGGAATCATCGATCGCGTCGCGGCGAACGAGCGCCCGCTCTCGGCACTGAACATGCGGCATGCACTCTGGTACGGCGCCGCGCAGATGCTCGCCCTAGTGCCAGGGGTGTCGCGGTCCGGCGCCACCATCAGCATGGGCCGAGCGCTTACCTACAACCGCGACGCCGCTACTCGCTACGCATTTCTACTGGCCATCCCGGCTGTGATGGCCTCGGCAATCTTCCAGCTGCCCGACGTCAATGCGTCCGCAGAGCCTGGAATGCCCAAGACGCTGGTGGCGACGGTCGTTGCCTTCGTCGTGGGCTACGCCGTGATCGCATGGCTGCTCCGCTACCTGCGCACCCACTCGTACCTTCCGTTCGTCATCTATCGGGTGGCCCTCGGGCTACTGGTTCTGGTATTGCTCTGGGCTGGCGTCTTAACTCCTGACGTTCCGCTCTGATCCGGTAGCGGCACGTTCTCCGTGAAGTCGTGCCGTCCCGACGCCACACTTAGGGTGTGAGCGTGAGCACAGTGCTGATGGTCCGCCACGGGCGCACCACCGCGAACGCCCAAGGCACCCTCGCTGGCTGGACTCGAGGGGTGGATCTCGACGACCTCGGCGAATCTCAGGCGAACGACCTCGGGCAGCGCCTGCTCACGGTTCCCCTGGCCGCGATCGTGACGAGCCCTCTCGACCGGTGCAAGCAGACGGCCAACGCTTTGGCCTCCGGCCGGGACGTCGCGGTAAAAGTCGACGAGGACCTTGGTGAAGTGCGCTACGGAGACTGGACTGGTGAAACCCTCAAGACTCTGTCCAAGCAACCCCTTTGGAAGGTGGTCCAGCAGCACCCGAGCGCCGCAGTCTTCCCGGGATCGGACGGTGAAGGTCTTGCAGCCATGCAGGCGCGGGCCGTGGGCGCGGTTCGACGATGGAATGCACTGCTCGGTGATGACGCTGTCTATTGCGTGGTTTCCCATGGCGACGTCATCAAAGCATTGGTGGCCGATGCCTTGGGTTTGCACCTCGACCTGTTCCAACGCATAGTCGTCGATCCTGCGTCGGTGAGCGTGGTTCGTTATGGCACCACTCGACCATTTGTCGAGCGGGTCAACGACACCGGTGGCGATCTATCCGTACTGGTGCCCAAGCGGCGCCGAAAGCGAGCCAAGACCTCAGATGACGCCGACATCGGTGGGGGCGCAGGACCCGGGAAACGTCCGGCCCGAACTCGCCGGAGTGTTTCATGAGCACGTACTCCTATACAGATCCTGAGCGCTTCGTTGTGGGCACCGTTGGCCCCCCAGGGCAGCGCGTTTTCTTTCTGCAGGCCCATGACGGCCTTCGGACCACGAACGCGGCACTCGAAAAGGAGCAGGTGCGAGTGCTCGCCGAGCGGCTGGACACGATGCTTGACCTCTTGCTGCGCAGGGGAGTGTCAGGGCCGCCCATCCCACCGTTGGCCGATCCCTCAGACCGCGACACCGAGCCGCTCATCGCTCCTGTCGAAGAGGACTTCAGGGTCGCTGTACTGAGAATCGCCTGGGACGGTGACGCAGAGCGTGTGCTCATAGAGGCCGCTTCTGACCCTGCTGAGGACGACGAGGTCGAGCTGTCAGGCGAGATCTTGTCGGTCCGAATCGACGGACGTGCTGCGCGCGCCTTTGTCGCGCGCGCCGAAAGCGTCGTTTCGGCGGGTCGCCCGCCATGTCCGTTCTGCACATTGCCGCTCGATCCTGAGGGGCACATCTGTCCACGATCGAATGGCTACCGCAGGCGATGACCGTTGGAGTGGCCGACCTTGGATCTGGCGAGCTCGAGGTGATCGGTCAGCTGGTGGATGCCTCTAACGCCAGCCTTCTGTGTGAGCTGAGCACACCTGCTCATGGCGCAGTGCGGGTCATCTACAAGCCCCGTGCTGGCGAGCGTCCCTTGTGGGACTTTCCCGAAGGCACTCTTAGCCAGCGCGAAGTCGCTGCGCGAGTGGTGTCGGACTCGCTCGGTTGGGCGATCGTGCCGCCGACGGTTTGGCGTGATGGCCCATTCGGTCCCGGCATGGTGCAGCACTGGGTCGAGGTCGAAGAGGGAATCGACTTGGTGGCGTTCGTCCAGAGTGATCTGGAACAGCTTCGACGCATCGCAGTGTTCGATGCCCTGATCAACAATGCTGACCGCAAAGGCGGACATCTTTTGCCGACGCCAGATCGGCACGTCTGGGGCATTGATCACGGGGTCACGTTTGCCGTCGAGAACAAGTTGCGGACCGTGCTCTGGCAGTGGCGCGGCCAGCCACTTCCCGACAACCTCGTCGGAGACTTGCAGAACTGGTTGGAGTCCTGGCGACAGGGGTCTGCATGGGGAGATGAGCTACTCGAGCTGCTCTCGCCCGAGGAGTGTGCGGCGCTTCGAGAGCGCGGACAGCAACTGATAGAGGCCAGAACACACCCCCAACCGTCGCCAGACTGGCCCGCGATCCCGTGGCCGCCGTTCTGATCGACGACCGTTAGGCTCACGCGTCGTGGAGACCTGGACGCAACCGCCCGTGCCGGCAGTTCCGGGTGACGGGTTGCCTCTGAGCCTCTTCGACACGGTCACAGGAACGGTGCGACTTACTGCCCCGGGCAAGACGGCGCGTCTCTACGTCTGCGGCATCACTCCCTACGATGCGACGCACCTTGGGCACGCGGCTACCTATGTGGCCTTTGACCTCATCCAGAGGGTTTGGATGGACGCCGGAGTCGAGGTCCACTACGTGCAGAACGTCACCGACATCGATGACCCGCTACTCGAGCGAGCGGTCGCGACTGGCCAAGACTGGAGCGAGCTGGCGCGTGCAGAAACAGCGCTCTTTCGCGACGACATGGCCGCGCTGGCGGTCCTCCCGCCGCGTGAGTACATCGGAGCAGTGGAGTCAATACCTCTCATCGTGGAAAGGATCGACGAGCTTCTCGCGTCCGGATCGGCGTACCGCGTCGAGGAAGACGTCTACTTCTCGACCGCAAGCGAGCCGGCCTTCGGCTCTATCGGCTCGTACGACCCGCAGCAGATGCTCGAGCTCTTCGCCGACCGTGGCGGCGACCCCCAACGGTCCGGCAAGAAAGACCCGCTTGATCCACTGTTGTGGCAGGCACAGCGACCGGGGGAGCCGGCGTGGGACACCTCACTCGGGCACGGCCGTCCTGGGTGGCACATCGAGTGCACAGCCATCGCCCTGCACTACCTCGGCACTGACTTCGACATTCAGGGCGGCGGTAGCGATTTGATATTTCCGCATCACGAGATGGGTGCCGCGCAGGCCCGGCAGCTGACCGGGAAACCGTTTGCCTCTCACTTCGTCCACACCGGAATGGTCGGTCTGCGCGGCGAGAAGATGTCCAAGTCGAAGGGCAATCTGGTCTTCGTCTCTCGTCTCCGCGATGACGGCCACGATCCAATGGCTCTTCGGCTTGCGCTGTTGGCGCACCACTACCGCAGTGATTGGGACTGGACCGACCGTGACCTGACGTCAGGCGAGGACCGGTTGCTGCGCTGGAGGTACGCGGCAACCGCCGAGCGCGGGCCGACGGCCCAACCAGTCATAGCGGAGGTCCGTACCGCACTGGCCAATGATCTCGATGCCCCATCTGCCCTCGCCGCAGTCGACCGTTGGGCAGAGGCGGTCGCTTCTGGGGCCGGAAACGATGTAGACGCTCCCGCGTTGATTGCGACGCTGTGCAGCGGTCTTCTAGGTGTGCAGCTCGAGACGTAGTGGGGCTGTTTCAGTCGTCGTCGCGACGACGTAGGTAACGCTCGAACTCGCGGGCGATGGCGTCTCCGCTTGCTTCGGGGAGATCGACGGTGTCGCGGGCCTCTTCCAACGACCGCACGTACTCGGCGACTTCTTCATCGTCGTGTGCGAGCTCGTCAACACCCCGCTCCCATGCCGACGCCTCCTCTTCGAGGTCACCTGGGGGCAGTGACAGATCGAGGGCATCCTCGAGGGCCCGTAATAGTGCGAGCGTCGCCTTGGGACAAGGCGACTGCGACACGTAGTGCGGCACGGCGGCCCAGAACGAGAGGGTCTCAATGCCTGCACGGGTGAAGCCTTCGGTCAGAGCTCCCACGATGCCGGTCGGGCCTTCATAGCGGGTCAGCTCGACGCCTAGTCGCTCCGCAATCGCGGGGTCAGAGGCAACCGAGGTGACTGGCACCGGACGCGTGTGCGGCGTATCAGCCAGCAGGCTGCCGATCGTGACGACTCGGTCGACGTCGAGCTCGAAGGCCAAGCCGATGATCTCGCTGATGAAGCTTCGCCAGCGCATGCTCGGTTCGATACCTCGGACGATCACCAGGTCAGGTCCGTCGGGAACCGATGAGGCGAACGCCGCTGTGGCCGGCCAGCTGAGCTCGCGTAGGCCGCGCTCACCCACGGATATGATCGGTCGGTTGACCTGAAAGTCGTAGTAGTCCTCGGGGTCCACCTCGGCGAAGCGCTCGCCAGGGAACTGCGCCAGCACGTGGTCGATCAGACCCGTCGCCGCCTCGGCCGCATCGTTCCAGCCCTCGAAGGCGGCCAGCATAACCGGCTGGGTCATCGCTGGCAGACCCTCGAACTCAATCATCGACCCCTCCTTGTGAGACCTCAGCGTACGCCCGGCATGACTGCGGGCCAGACCGCCGCACCGGCCTCAGCGCGCGGTGGTCCGCTCGGTAGGTTCGGCTCTCATGGACCCGGCACCGGCATTGTCGGACGGGCTCGCAGCAGTCCTGTTCGACATGGACGGACTTCTTGTCGACAGCGAACCTCAGTGGTTCGCGGCAGAGACCCGCACCGTGCAGCAACTAGGTGGGGTCTGGGGCAAACAACAGCAGCTCGATCTGCTCGGCAGCAATTTGGCCTTCGCCGCCGAGTACATGATCGAGCACACCGAAAGCGACCGCCCCGCCCAAGAAGTGATGGAGCTGCTGCTCGAGAACATGACCGACGAACTCTCGCGCGGAGTCACTTTTCGACCAGGTGCACTCGAGCTGGTCTCGAACCTCGCCTCTGAAGGCATCGCGATGGCGCTGGTGACCTCGTCAGTGCGTGTTCATGTCGAGGCCGTCCTGCAGCACGTCGCCGGCGATCCCTTCCAGGCCATAGTCACGGCCGACGATGTCACACGTCTCAAGCCACATCCGGAGCCGTATCTCACGGCGCTCGACGTGATCGGTGCTGCTGCCGCCCAGACTGTGGTGTTGGAGGACAGCCCTACCGGCATCGCGTCGGCTGAAGCCGCCGGTTGCATCGTTGTTGGTATACCCAGCGTCGTTCCCATTCCTGCTGCACCGACCCGCACCGTCTGGTCGAGCCTGGTCGGAGCAGATGTCACAACGCTTCGGTCGCTGGTCACTCGGTCGTGATGGCCTGCAAAACATCGAGTTTGGCTGCGCGTCTCGCTGGCCACAGGGCGGCGAGGGCACCAACGATCATCGCGATGATGAGGTAGACGACCATCTGCATCCACGGGATGCCCAGTATGTTCACGCCGAAAGCCTCGAGCGTCTTCTGCAGCGCGACTCCGAATATCAGCCCGAGCACCAGCCCCACGATGGCTCCAAAGATCGCGAGCACCACGGACTCGAGCACGATCATTCGGCGCACCTGACGCCTTGATGTGCCTACTGCGCGCAGCATGCCAATCTCGCGAGTTCGCTCAAGCACAGACAGATAGAGCGTGTTCACGATTCCAAGGATCGCGATGAAGATTGCCAGCCCCAGCATCGCCACGATCACGCCCAAGAGCGCCGAGACGTTCTTCTGGAACTCCTCCTTGAGTTCGGCCTGCGACTGAACCTTAACTGTGGGGTAGTCCGTGAGAATCTCGTCGATGGACGCACGGATGGCTGACAAGTCGGCGTCCTGATCAGCCTTGACATAGACAAAGACGTCACCGACATTTACACCAGCCGCCTCCAGCGCTCCGTTGGTGATCGTGTAACCGCCGAAGAAGCCCTGCGGCTCGAAAATTCCCGCCACCTCAACCTTGGCCGTGCCGGTGGGAAAGATGAAGGTGACGTCGTCCCCGACCGAGAGGCCCGCGTTCTGTGCCGTCGTCTTGTCGACGATGACCGTCTGGTCGTTGAGGTCGCTCAGCGAGCCCTCAGTGAACGTGAGATCCAGCACGTTGCCAATCGACTCTGGATCTACGGTCGTCAAGAATGTCTCGCCGGGCTGACCACTGCCTGTGTCGATATCCGCCGGTAGCGATGCCGAACGGCTCACCGAGGCCACTCCATCGATCTGTTCGATCTGGTCTGCAATCGTCCGGGGGAAGGGCCGTTGGGTCGAGTTCGAGACCAAGAACTCCGCTCCGATGACGTCGTCGACCATCGCGTTGACGGACTGGGAAAGTGAGGCGGCGACCACAGTGAAGCCCGTGACCAGCGCCAGACCGATCATCAGCGCGGACGCCGTCGCGGCCGATCTGCGCGGCTGGCGAGAGGCGTTGTCCATCGCGAGGCGTCCTACCGTGCCGAACACATGAGGCAACGGCCATCCGACGGTCCTCGAGATTGGGCGGGCCAGCAGCGGGATGAAGACGATGGCTCCGATGAGCAGACCCAGGGCGCCGAGACCGACGAGAGGGAAGCCGCTGCCGTTCTCGGCGGTCGCACCGAACCACAAGGCCAGCCCACCAACCACCAGCAACACGGCGCCGACGATTCCTCGACGGCGTAAGGAAGCGGTGGGGATTGCGGCATCGTCTCGCAAGGCTGCGACTGGTGGGATTCGAGAGGCACGGCGGGCTGGGAACCAGGCGGCGAACACAGTGATGACGACGCCAAGCGTCAGCCCGATCAGGAAGGTGCTGGGCTTGAGCACCAAAGGAGTGTTGCCCATCTCGATACCGAGCGCTCCGAACCCGATAGTGAGCAACTTGGTAACCACAATGCCGAAGAGACAGCCGATGATCGACGCGATCAGCCCGACTATGGCTGACTCGACAAGAACCGATCGCACGATCTGGCCGCGAGTGGCTCCTACGGCACGCAGCAGGGCAAGCTCTTTGGTGCGTTGACCGACCAGCATCGAAAAAGTGTTGACGATCAGGAAGGCACCCACGAACAGCGAGACCAGTGAGAACGCCACCAGAATGTTGTTGAAGACGCCCAGGTCATCAGTGATCTCTTTGGTTGCTTCATCGGCAGCCTCATCGCCGGTCTGCACCTTGACCCCGGTACCCACAACACCCTTGACCTCAGTCGCGAGCTGCTCTTGGGAGACCCCCTCGCTGGCTGCGACATCGATGGAGGTGTAGACGTCCTTGCCCTTGACGAGCAGGTCTTGAGCTGTCGCTGTGTCAAAAGAGGCGATGGTGGCTCCGGCCAAGTTTCCGCTGGTGCCGAATTGAAAGATCCCCACGAGGTTTGCGGTGATCAAGCCTTTTGGCGTCACCAGCTGCACTTGGTCGCCGACCGAGAGGTCGCCATCGTCGGCTGACTTGGAATCGACCGCTACATCACCTTCGGCACTGGGGCCCACGCCGTCGATCAGTCGGTACGGGGTAAGGCGCTCGTCGTCGCTCCAGTTGCTCCCGAACTGAGGCGCCCCGGACTGACCGATCGGGTCGCCGTCACTGCCGATGATCGCCACGCCGTCTGCGAACACCGTGCCGCCGGCAGCCGCTGCCCCCGACACAGACTGGACTTTGGGGAGCAAGTCGGCTGGCAGTGTCTGCACATCTCCTGCGAATCCGCTGCCCTGAGCCTCGGTGTCTGCTGTGACGACGACATCGCTGGTGGTCTGGGCAAAGAGCTCACTAAAAGTACGGTTCAGGGTTGCGCCAAAGATCAGCGTGCCGACAACGAACCCGACGCTCAAGATGATGGCGAGCATGGACAGGACGAGACGCAGCTTGTGTTGGACAAGACTGCGCCAGGCGGCGCGCAACATGCCCTAGGACCTCCGCCCTTTCGCGTCGAAGCCCTTCATGCGTTCCAGCACCCGCTCGGCGCTCGGCTCGGTCATCTCATCAACGATCTGTCCGTCTGCCAAGAAGATGACGCGGTGCGCGTAGGACGCCGCAGTCGGGTCGTGAGTGACCATCACCACCGTCTGACCGTGGGTGTCGGCGCTCTCTCGAAGAAAGGACAGAACTTCGGCGCCGGCCCGCGAGTCGAGGTTTCCGGTGGGTTCGTCCGCGAAAACGATCTCGGGGCGGCTGACCAGGGCTCGGGCCGCCGCGACCCGCTGTTGCTGCCCCCCTGAGAGCTGGCTGGGGCGGTTGCGGAGCCGGTCTCGCAGGCCCACCATGTCGATGATGCGGTCGAGCCACTCCTGTTCTGGCTTGCGACCGGCAATGTCGAGCGGAAGTGTGACGTTTTCGCGGGCTGTCAGAGTGGGCACCAGATTGAAGGCCTGAAAGATGAATCCCACCCGGTCCCGGCGCAAGCGAGTGAGTTCTTTGTCGCGCAGCTGGGTGAGATCAGTGTCGCCGATGTACACGGTGCCCGATGTCGCGTCATCGAGGCCGGCGCAGATGTGCATCAACGTGGACTTGCCGGAACCACTCGGTCCCA
>JBJMHG010000240.1:0-5089 GCA_045807485.1 Actinomycetes bacterium | reverse complement strand
GACGGAATCAACGCCTCAAACAACAACGTGTCCGGCGACATCCCCTGCGCCAAACCCGCATTCGTCAACTCCAACACCGCAGGCGCATTACCCACCAACGTCTCATCAAACAGACCCTTCAGAATCTCCTCAGGCGTCATGGCGTCGATCCTCCAGCGTGCGGCTTGCATGGGTGCATTTGTCGGTTTGGGTCGGTACAGCTCAGCGTCGCAATTCAGTGTCGCTTTTGGTCAGGGTCCAAGACCCTGAACCGGATGTCCAGCCGTCTGAACACAGTCAAGGTTAGTGTTCCACCCGACGGAACGCAGGCCGGCCCGGGCCTCTTCACCGCAGGTCAGATGGGTCACCGTGTTCCACGCCAAAACGAGTTCGGATCACGGGCACAGCTGATCCGCTCCCCGTCATCCCTGGGACGCAGGTGTCGGACGCCCTGGTTGCTCACCGCCGCGGCTGTCTCCGTAGGAACGTTTCGGAACCATCACCTTGCGCCGGAAGATGCAGACGACGGTGCCGTCCTGTTTGTACCCGATCGTCTGGACGTGCACGATCCCGCGATCGTCCTTGGACTTCGACTCCACCTTGTCGAGCACAGTCGTCTCGCCGTAGATCGTGTCGCCGTGGAACGTGGGCGCAACATGGCGAAGTGACTCGATCTCGAGGTTGGCTATCGCCTTGCCGCTGACGTCGGGTACCGACATGCCAAGGAGAAGCGAGTAAATGTAATTGCCGACGACGACGTTCTCACCGAAGTCGGTGGTCTCGCCGGCGAAGTGAGCATCCAGGTGCAAGGGATGGTGGTTCATGGTGAGCAGACAGAAGAGATGGTCGTCGTACTCGGTCACCGTCTTGCCCGGCCAGTGCTTGTAGACCGCACCAACCTCGAACTCCTCGTAGTAGCGGCCGAACTGCATACCCTCTCCTGTCGGTTTGATCGACGCGTGTGCTGATCGGGCATCAGCCCGTCGGCATCTCCGCCAACATCTGGCGGGCTTTGCCGGCAACGGACACCGGACAGGTAACGTCATATCGAGACGCTTCGAGCTTGCTCCGAGAGCTGAAGTCACGACGACCACGGGTTGCAGCGTGAGCAATGAGTCCGTACACGATGCCGAAGATCGCTCCCCACAAAAGTCCGAGCAGCAGCAAGGTGATCCAGGACGGATTCTGGTCAGGGTTCGCAAAGAGACCGAGCAGCATGCCTATGAGCAATCCAAACCAGGCGCCGGTCACCATTCCCGCTCCGGCGGCTCGTCCGTAGGACATGCGACCTGTCACTGTCTCGACCAGCTGCACTTCCCGACCCACGATCTGGATCCCCGACACCTCTAGCTCTCGATCAGAAAGGAAGTCGACCGCGCGTTGAGCCTCCTCGTAGGTCGGACACTCCCGCACGACGATTCGTTCCACGTCTGTCATGCCAGTCATCGCTCCTTCGCTGGACGGTGCTGCGTCATCCTCGTCGCTTGTAGTCCTCGAGCAAACGGCGTCCGATGATTAGGCGTTGGATGTCAGCCGTGCCCTCTCCGATCAGCAACATCGGCGCTTCGCGGTAGAGACGCTCGATCTCGTACTCCTTGGAGTACCCGTACCCGCCGTGGATCCGGAATGAATCTTCAACCACGTCACGGCAGTACTCACTCGCTAGGTACTTGGCCATTCCGGCCTCAAGGTCGTTGCGCTCACCAGAATCCTTCTTGCGTGCCGCCATCACCATCATCTGATGCGCTGACTCCACCTTGGTCGCCATATCCGCCAGGCGGAACATCACCGCCTGATGCTGAGCGATCTGCTTGCCGAAGGTCTCACGCTGCTGTGCATAGTCGATTCCGAGCTCGAAGGCTCTCTGGGCCAGTCCGCAAGCTCTAGCCGCTACGTTGACCCGGCCAACCTCAACGCCGTCCATCATCTGATAGAAGCCGCGGCCGGTCTCGCCACCGAGAACGTCGGACGCGTCGACCTCGAGTCCGTCCATCACCAGCTCTGTGGTGTCGACGCCCTTGTAGCCCATCTTGTCGATCTTGCCGGGAACGGTAAGCCCCGGTCTCACCTCGCCGAACCCCGGATCCTTCTCGATGAGGAACGTCGTCATGTTGCGGTAGACGCTTTCAGCGCCTTCGTCAGTCTTGACCAGTACAGCCACCAGATTCGAGGAGCCGCCATTGGTCAGCCACATCTTTTGGCCGGTCAGCTCGAACGAGCCGTCATCGCGGCGCTTTGCTCTGGACGTGATCGCTGCCACGTCCGAACCACACCCGGGCTCGGACATCGAAAAGGCCCCTCGTACTTCGCCTGTTGCCATCCTCGGGAGCAAGCGTTCCTTCTGCTCGTCCGTGCCGTGTTGGAGGAGCAGGTACGCAACGATGAAATGCGTGTTGATGATCCCGCTGATGCTCATCCATCCCCGCGCGATCTCTTCCACCACCAGTGCGTAGGTGAGAAGCGATTCGCCAAGCCCGCCGTACTCCTCAGGGATCATGAGGCCGAAGATTCCCATCGCCTTCATCTGCTCGACGATGGCATCGGGGTATTCGTCAGCGTGCTCGAGCGCGTTCGCCACGGGGATGATCTCGTTGTCGACGAACTCGCGGACTGCGGCAAGGATCTCTTGCTGCACATCGGTGAGCCCCTCGGTCTGGGCGAGACGGCCCATTCCGCACTCCTTTGCTTCACGTACGGCGGCGCTCGCCTGCCATCGGATCTCGATCGTAGCCATACCGGCATTGCCGCGTACGCTCGCCGGCATGACTGATCAACCGTGGGTGAGCGGTGGAGCAAAGGAACCTGATCCCCAGGCAAGGCAGACCACCGTCAAGTCGTCGGATGGTTTTGAGCTCGGAGTGGCCGAGTACGGCCCCGAGCATGGGATCCCGGTTATCAGCATCCATGGGACGCCCGGCTCGCGTTACGGAGGTCCCCCACCCGACCAACCCGATCTGTACGAGCGGCTCGGCGCACGTGTCATCGGGTTCGACCGACCCGGCTACGGACTGTCGACGCGACGTGCCGGACGCGTGGTCGCCGACGCCGCTCGAGACGTGGAGGCGATCGCCAACGGGCTAGGGCTCGACACCTTTGCGGTCACCGGCGGCTCAGGTGGTGGCCCGCACTGTCTAGCTGTTGCGACGCTGTTACCCGAACGAGTGACGAGGGTTGCGTGCGTAGTCGGCGTTGCACCTTTGGGAACTCCCGGGTTGGCGCAGGACGCATGGCTCGACGGCATGACGCAGGGAAACGTCGACGAGTTCACTTGGGCGATGGGCGGGGAGCCGGTCCTGCGACCTAACTTGCAAACTCAAGCGGCCGAAGATCTGGCCAGAGTCGCTGTCGACCCGGCAAACCCGCTCGGCGACAGCTATGAGCTCTCAGACGGCGACCGCGAGATCATGGCTCGCCCTGAGTACGCAGCGCGCATGCAGCGACTCATGCAGGAGGCCTACCGTCAGGGGATCGACGGGTGGCTCGACGACGACCTGGTGTTCGTCAAGCCCTGGGGGTTCGACCTCGCATCGCTCCGTGTGCCCGCGATGGTCTGGTTCGGCACCGAGGACACCTTGGTGCCGCCGGCACACGGACGATGGCTGTCCGAGAACGTTCCTGGCGCGCTTGTTGTCGCCATGTCCGGGGGTCATCTCGAGCTCGTCAACCGAGTCGATGACCTTCTGCTCTGGCTGATCAAGGGCGAGGTTCCACAGGACGCAACGACGATCGCATGATGACGATCGACCCCGAATTGCTGTCGCTGTTTCCTGAAAACACGACGCAGGCGTCCGATGGTGCATTGATGGTCGGCGGAGTTCGGCTGTCGGAGTTGGCGGAAAGCTACGGAACACCCGCTCTGGTCGTCGACGAAGACACCTTGCGAGCTCAGGCGCGCCTGTACCGCGAGGGCCTAGTGCACAGGCGACCAGGATCCAGTGTTGCTTTCGCGTCCAAGTCGTTTCCCTGTTCTGCTGTCTATCGGGTGATGGCGGAGGAGGGTTTGCACGTCGATGTCGCCGGAGCGGGAGAGCTGATCATGGCCCTGAAGGCCGGGGTCCGGCCGGAACGAATTGTTCTGCACGGAAACGCCAAGACACAAGACGAGCTGCATCTGGCCGTTGACGCCGGGGTCGGCACGGTTGTTGTCGACGGTTGGGACGACCTCCGCCGACTCTCCGACATCGGCGGGCCAAAGCAGCGTGTCCTCCTGCGTGTGATCCCAGGGGTGGACGCCCCGACGATGGCGGCCATCTCGACCGGCCATCACGGATCGAAGTTCGGGATGCCGCTCGAAGAGGCGACGCGCGCCATCGACGAGATTCAAGAAGATGGGCGATTCGAGTTGCTTGGACTGCATCTGCATATCGGATCGCAGATCTGCTCAGTCGAGGTCTTCACCGAAGCGGTAACAGCGGTCTCCAGGCTCGGTGAGTTTGCGGTGTACGACATCGGGGGTGGGCTGGGTGTTCGCTATCGGCGCGGCGACGTCGTTGCCACCGTCGAGCAGTACCTCGACGCGATATGCGAGGCGGCGTCCGGTTACCTGCCGTCGACAGCCAGCCTGTGGATCGAACCAGGCCGATCTCTGGTGGCACGTGCGGGGTTGACCCTCTATCGAGTCGTCACCGTCAAACGTGGTGACCCTACTTTCGTCGCTGTCGACGGCGGGATTGCAGACAACTTCGAGGCGTCGACCTACGTCGGAACACGCTTCGACGCAGTGCTGGCTGATCGACCCTTCGATGGCCCACCTGTCGAGCTGGTAGGCCGACAGTGCGAGTCAGGCGACCTTTTCGCCTCGGGCCTCCCCCTCGAAGACCCGCAGCCAGGGGATGTGGTCGCGATGCCGATGACTGGTGCGTACACCTACACGCTCTGGAACAACTACAACGGCGCGCTTCGTCCACCTGTCGTGTTCATCGCGGATGGTGAGCCCCGACTCGTGGTCCGTCGTGAGACCTACGAGGAACTCACCATCCGCGATGTATGACGTCAGCGAAGGTACGTCACCGTGTAGGTGACCTTGAACTGGCGTACGTCGTACCAAAAACCATTAGCAGTAGCGACAGCCCAGAAGAAGCTGCCTCGATTGAGGAACTTCTCGAGTGGC
>JBJMHG010000239.1:0-3004 GCA_045807485.1 Actinomycetes bacterium | reverse complement strand
ATGCTCGGTGGGTACTGAACGGACATGAAGGCAACGCAGATCCAGACGTTGGTGGTGCTGGGCGCGGACGGAGACTTGGCACGCAGGCTCCTGCTGCCGGGCCTGGCGTCCTTGCTGGGCAGTGACTGGAACCAGCGCAGATCTATCCAGCTGCTCGGAGCCGGGTTGTCCACTCTCACCGAGGGGCAATGGGGTAAGCGCGTCGAGGACGCCTTCGCCCAGGGTGGCCACGGCGCGAGGGTCTCGCGTACGGCGCAGCGCAGCCAGTACCGCACGAGCGACGTGACCGCGGTGGAAGACCTGCGAGCGCTGTTGGCGGACTGTGGTGGGACGCCAGCCATCTTCTTCGCGCTACCGCCGGCGATCACTGCACGCGCCTGTCAGGCGCTGCAGCTGACCGAACTGCCGGAAGGCACCGTGTTGGCGATGGAGAAGCCGTTCGGCACCGACCGATCAAGCGCTCGCGAGCTCAATGAGCTCGTCGCCTCGCTGGTGCCGGAGAATCAAGTGTTCCGGGTCGATCACTTCTTGGGCCGCAGCGACGTCCTCAACGTCCTCGGTACACGGTTCGCGAACAGACTTCTCGAGCCCGTATGGAACAACCAGCACGTCGAATCCATCGAGATCGTCTACGACGAGTCGCTCGGGCTCGAGGGACGCGCCGGCTACTACGACAACGCGGGTGCTCTCGTCGACATGCTGCAAAGCCACCTGCTGCAGGTGATGGCCCTGCTGATGATGGACCCGGTCAGCCGGGTCGACGAGCGGGAGGTGCGTGATGCGAAAGGCCAGGTGCTGCGCGCCACGCGACTAGGAGGTACGCCGCGCGAGGCGTCGCGTCGCGCCCGCTACACGGCCGGCGCCATCGGGAACCACAAGTTGACGGCCTACAGCCGCGAGCCCGGAGTCGATGCGTCCCGTCAAACTGAGACCTTGGCCGAGCTGACCGTCGAGGTGGACACGTGGCGCTGGACCGGTGTGCCCGTCCTGCTGCGATCCGGCAAGGCCCTCGGCCGACCGCGCAAGGAGGCCGTGGTCACGCTCAAGCCGACCCCGCACCTGCCCACCGGACTCCTTGGACACGACACCAGGGACCAGATCACGATCGGGTTCAAGCCAGCTCGGCTGGCCCTCCACCTCGACGTCTCAGGACCCGGTGACCCGTTCGGCCTCGAGACTGCCTCTCCGGTCGCCGAGCTGGCCGAAGGTGACCTGCCGGCCTACGGCGAGGTCCTGGCCGGCATTCTCGACGGCGACCCCCTACTCGCGGTCCGGGGCGACAACGCAGAGGAGTGCTGGCGCATCGTGGAGCCGGTCCTGGACGCCTGGCGGGACCACGAGGTGCCTCTGGACACCTACGCCGCCGGCTCCAACGGTCCGAGGTCGTGGAAGTGATCGAACCTCCGGGAGTTCCCGCGCGCCTTGCGCCACCATGACTTCTTCGTCCTAGCGTCCCGCCAACTCGTCTGGATCTTCAGCAGATCCGCGTCTCGCGAACGCTCGGATCTCGCAGCAGACCTGGCGCCGATTCGGGCAGCAGTCCATCAGGACCTCTCCGGTCTGGACTGGTGCCGCGAGGCAACCTCGTCGGTAGTCTCGAGCCGTGACGAGCGAGCCATCCGGCATGTTCGAGGCGATGTACGCGGGCGCGGAGGCGGGCGGGGCCAAGCCGCCCTGGGACTACGGCGCCCCTCGTCCACAGCTCGTGGAGTGGGCCGAGTCGCAAAATCTCGCGGGAGGCGGCCGCGAGGCGCTGGTGGTCGGCTGTGGGTACGGAGCTGACGCCGAGTTCCTCGCGCAGCTGGGATTTCGGACCACCGGCTTCGACTTCGCACCGACCGCGATTGCTGCGGCGCGGGACAAGTATCCCGCCAGCGAGGTGAACTACCTTGTTGCCGACGTCTTGGACCTTCCCCGTGAGTGGCAGGGTCGGTTTGACCTGGTCTTCGAGAGTCTTACCTTGCAGTCGATGCCGCCTGAGCAGCACACGGCCGCTGCGCAGGCCATCGCCGCGCTGGTGGCACCGGGAGGCACTCTGCTGGTCCTCGCTACCACACGCGAGGAGCGCTCCGAGGTGAAGGGGCCACCATGGCCGCTGACTCGTGCCGAGGTCGAGGTCTTTGCTGACGGACAGCTCGGCATGCGCCGACTCGAGCGGATCGAGCGCGGTACGTGGTGGCGAGCGGAACTGTCAAGAGGGGGGACGGGTTCGACCAGTCAGGTGCCCTTCTCCTAGATCCAGCTCGCGCGCGTGGTCTTCTCGCGGCTGAAAAGACGCACGTTCCGAACGGCCGCACCGCAGGCTACTTGTTGAGTAGAACGCCATTGGCAGAACGGTGCCTGACGGATGATGGTGCTGTGGCGAAGCGCAAACGGCGAGACCGACGTGCATTGAGTTCCTCAAGCACGAGACTGATAGCGACGTCCAACAGCAGAAGCCGTCGTTCGAAGAGGTGGATGAAGCCGGACGCGGTCTGGTTCTCGTGAGGGACTCAATCACGGATTTCGGTCAGTCCCAGCACAAGCAGAATGGGTGCCCCACCGGGTCCAGGTAGACACGCCAGTTCTCGTCGGCGCCGGGTTGCGTGTCGGTTCGCGTCGCGCCGAGGGTCAGCACCTCGCGCTCAGCCTGCTCGGCGTCGTCGACGGTGACGTCGATGTGGAACTGCTGTCCTCGCTCGGAGTCCGGCCAGGCAGGCGGCTGGTACTGCTCGTTCCGCTGGAAGCTCAGGATCACCTGTTCCCCGTCGCGCAAGTTGACCCACTCGTCGTCCGCGTACGTCACCTCACCGCCCACGAGTCGCTGGTAGAACTCAGCAAGCGCCCGCGGGTCCGGGCAGTCAAGGACCACCGCGCGCATTCGTGCGACTGGTGCCATGCGCACACCCTAGTCGGACTGCAGGCGCAAATGTGTCCCCGATTTGTGCGGGCCGCGTGACGACGTGGGCAGCCTGCGTCGCGGGACTGATGGGGCTCTTGGCCTTGCCAGCGCGCAGTCGTCGAA
>JBJMHG010000238.1:0-11970 GCA_045807485.1 Actinomycetes bacterium | reverse complement strand
GCCATCGTCACGTGGGCCACCGAGTTGATCGAGTCGGTGCTCGGCCAGCAGGTAGCGGCGTAAGCCGGCGGATTCCGAGTGAACTAAGAACGGTGAGGTCGATGCGGGGTTCGATGCGGAGTTCGAGGCGTCCGATGTACCGAGTCGGCGCGATGGTTGCGGCTGTGCTCGTGCTCGGCCTGGTGTCGGCCTGCGATACGCAAAAGGCTGGCTCCGCTGCGATCGCCGGTGACGAGCGTTTCACCCAGTCCCAGGTCGCCGACCAGGTGGACGAGGTGTCAGCTCTCTACGACAGCAACAGCGATGCTCAGCGGTTGACCAACGACCAGTTGACGCAGGCAGCGATTGCATGGTGGCTGAACGACCGGGTCATGGCCGCTTACGCCGCTGACAACAACATCGATGTCACTGACGCCCAGGTCGACCAGATCTTGGGACCAGCCGATCAGCGCACGCAGCTTTCGCTGCGTACCGGCGTTGCGCCGTCACAGTTGGACTCAGCCGCCCGGGCAGTGGTGGCCTACCAGTCGGCGGCGCAGGCCCTGATCTCTGGCGGCATGTCGCAGCAGCAGGCGGTAGCCGAGCTCAACAGTCAGCTGGCAATCACCGCTGACGACATCGGCGTCAAGGTGAACCCACGATATGGCAGCGGGTGGAACCCCGGTCTCGATCAGCAGCTCAAGGCACGCAACCCCGCACGGCTCTCTTCGCCTGCTGCAGGAACGCCCAACCCGTCACCAGAACCAACCCTCGAGCCGTAGCGCGTGTCGGGACGACTGGCCCTGCTGTCGACGACCCACCGGGTGGCCCCTGGTCTACTCACCAAGTCGGCGTGGCAGGCACTGGACGCCGCCGACCTCATTGCGGCCGCGGCTGACCATCCGCTGATTCCCACCCTGGCCGACCATGGCGTCCACGTCGACACCCAGCTACCAGGTGACGCCAACTCTCTGGCTCGTGCGCTGTTGGACGCCGCCGACAAGGGGCAGACAGTTTGGCTGGTGGGTGATGACGGCGACCCGGCGTTGGTCGAGTCGCTGACCCCCGAAATTGCAAGTCGGTCAGAATCTGGGGCACAGATAGAGCTCGAGGTGCTGCACGGGTCGTACGACCTACCAGGAGCCCGGCTGCTAGACGTGGTTGCGGTGATGGATCGCCTTCGCTCACCTGGGGGATGCCCCTGGGATGCTGAGCAAACACACGAGTCGCTCGCGACGTACTTGGTAGAAGAGACCTTTGAAGCGCTGTCAGCGATCGACAGCAATGATCCTGATGGCCTCCGCGAAGAGCTCGGGGACGTGCTGCTGCAGGTCGCGTTCCACTCCCGCATCGCAGAGGAGTCGACCGCGCGACCTTGGTCGATCGATGACGTTGCCTCTGAGCTGGTCGACAAGCTGGTGCGACGCCACCCGCATGTGTTCGCCGACGGCGATGCCGAGACCGCGTCCGACGTTGAGCAGGCGTGGCACACACTCAAGCAGGACGAGAAGCCACGACGCACCGTTGTCGATGGCGTGCCGATGGCACTGCCCGCACTGGCGCTCAGCGAGAAGCTGCTCAGCCGCAGCGCCAAGGCCGGCCTCGAGCTCGAGGTCGACGAGCCGGAGCTGCCTGACGTCCTCGACGAGGAGTTGCTCGGAGCGATCTTGTTCGGGGTCGTGAGTGCTGCGCGTCGACGTGGGTTGGACTCTGAGTCGGCGCTGCGCAGGCACGCCCATGCGTTCGCCGAGCAGGCGCGCCGCGCCGGGATGCCAAGCAACGACGGGTAGTCTCCGCAGGTAATCCACTACAAGGAGCGGTAAGTGGCGACCATCGATGCCGTGATCGCGCGTGAGATCTTGGATTCGCGCGGGAACCCGACCATTGAGGTCGAGGTTGCCCTGGACGATGGCGCGATGTCGCGGGCTGCGGTGCCGTCTGGCGCATCGACCGGCGTCCACGAGGCCGTAGAGCTGCGTGACGGTGATCCTCGGCGCTATCTCGGTAAGGGCGTCGAGAAGGCCGTCATCGCCGTTGACGATGAGATTGCTCCACAGTTGATCGGCTTCGAGGCGAGCGAACAGCGGCTCGTCGATCAGGTGATGCTCGATCTTGACGGCACGCCGAACAAAGCCAGGCTGGGAGCTAACGCCATATTGGGGGTATCGCTGGCGGTCGCCAAGGCGGCTGCGGAGTCCGCAGACCTGCCGCTCTTCCGCTACGTGGGTGGGCCGAACGCGCACCTGCTGCCGGTGCCAATGATGAACGTCCTCAACGGCGGCGCACATGCCGACACCGATGTCGACATCCAAGAGTTCATGATTGCTCCCATTGGCGCTGCGACGTTCAGCGAGGCGGTGCGCTGGGGTGCAGAGGTCTACCACGCGCTCAAGAGCGTGTTGAAGCAGCGTGGTCTCGCCACCGGACTCGGCGATGAGGGTGGGTTCGCGCCCAACCTCGAGAGCAACCGTGCCGCTCTGGATCTGTTGGCCGAGGCGATCGAGTCGGCGGGCTACGCGCTTGGACGCGATATAGCGCTGGCACTCGATGTGGCGGCGACCGAGTTCTTCAAAGACGGCAGCTACACCTTCGAAGGGCAGGCACGTGCTGCCGACTGGATGACCTCGTACTACGAAACCTTGGTCAATGAATACCCGCTGGTTTCGGTCGAGGACCCAATGAGCGAGGACGACTGGGACGGCTGGGCCAGCATCACGAACCAGCTCGGACAGCGTTGTCAGATTGTGGGCGATGACCTGTTCGTCACCAACCCGGAGCGTCTGCAGCGCGGCATCGACGTGGCCACGGCTAACTCGCTGCTGGTGAAGGTGAATCAGATCGGATCGCTGACCGAAACGCTCGACGCGGTAGATCTAGCGCACCGCAACGGTTACAGCTGCATGATGAGCCACCGTTCCGGTGAGACAGAAGACACCACCATCGCTGACCTCGCGGTTGCCACCAACTGTGGCCAAATCAAGACAGGTGCGCCAGCGCGTTCAGAGCGGGTCGCCAAGTACAACCAGCTGATGCGCATCGAAGAAGACCTCGCTGACGCTGCTCGGTACGCCGGTGCTGCCGCCTTCCCGAGGTTCACGGCCTGAGTATGTCTTCTACGACACAGCAGCGACGTTCACGCGACCACCTTCAGGTGGTCGACGACCGTCCACTATGGGCTCGGCTCACCGGACGCGCCGTCGTCCTGATTCTCGTCGTTGCAGCACTGGTGATGTCACTGGCCTTTCCCCTTCGTGAGTACCTCGCACAACGCGCGGCGATCTCGGTTGCCCAAGAGCGCGAGGCGATGCTCAAAGAGCGCGTCGGGCAGCTTCAAAAGGACGTCGACCGTTGGCATGACGACGCATTCGTCGAACAGCAGGCGCGCGAACGCCTTCACTACGTGTTCCCGGGCGAGACCGGCCTGGTGCTGCTCTCACCGGAAGATGTCGAGAAGGCGCGGAAACCAGAAATCCGGACGCCGACTGCTCCCGACGTCGCCTGGTTCGACACGATGTGGGGCTCGATGCAGGAGGCGGACGACCAGTGAGTACGGCGTCCGACGACCTCGAGTCGGGCGCACCGCCGCCCAGGCCGGTGACTGAGGCAGACCGGTTGGCAGTTGGTCGCCAGCTCGGACGCGACCCTCGTGGGATGCTCGCGGTGGCGCATCGTTGTTCTTGTGGCGAGCCCGACGTAGTGATGACCGCTCCTCGCCTTCCGGACAACACCCCCTTCCCGACGCTGTACTACGTCACCTGTCCGCGGATCACCGGTGCGGTGAGCACGCTGGAAGCCGAAGGCCGAATGCGGGCGATGCAGTCGCGGCTGGAAGCAGACCCAGAGCTGCGCTCGAGGTACGAGGAGGCGCATCGGCGCTACCTGGCGGAGCGCGATCACATCGAGCTCGTGCCCGAGATCGCCGGCACCTCCGCCGGAGGAATGCCTGACCGCGTCAAGTGCCTACACGTACTGGTGGGGCAGGCGATGGCTGCTGGACGAGGCGTCAACCCGTTCGGTGACGAGGCGATCGACGAGCTGGAAGAACGCGGCTTGGTTCACGGGCCGACGTGCGCAGAACGGAGCGCCACAGCATGAAGCGCCGGGTCGCGGCCATTGACTGTGGCACGAACTCGGTCAGGCTGCTCATTTCCGAGATCGACTCCGAGACCGGCTTGGCTCTGGATATCGCCCGCGAGATGCGGATCGTCCGACTCGGCGAGGGCGTCGACGCCACTGGACGGCTGGCGGACGCCGCGCTGCGCCGCACGTTCCAGGCGGTTGATGAGTATGCATCACTGATCAGTGCGACCAACGTGGACGCCGTACGGTTCGTGGCGACGTCCGCAACCCGTGATGCCGTAAACCGCGACGACTTCATCAGTGGCATTCGCGGACGGCTTGGTGTGGAGCCTGAGGTGATCAGTGGCGCCGAGGAGGCGGCTCTGTCGTTCTCGGGGGCGACGAGCAACCTCGACATCGCCGGTGCCGCACCCCCGTGCCTTGTGGTTGACATCGGGGGCGGTTCGACGGAGTTCGTGCTGGGCGAACCTGGAAGGTCGCCCATGGCATCGGCGTCGGTCGATGTCGGTTGCGTGCGCATGACGGAGCGGCATTTCGCCAACGATCCTCCGCTTCCGGCTGAAGTGGCAGCAGCGCGAGATGACATCGACGCCGCTATTGCGGAGGTTGTGAAGACGGTGCCACTTCGCACGGCGCGGTCGCTCGTAGGTCTCGCTGGCTCTGTCACTACGGTGGCAGCACTAGCCATGAGGCTGTGGGAGTACGACGCAGCGCAGATTCACGGCTCCGTCATCACCGCAGCCGACGTTCACCGGGTCTGCGAACAACTGCTCTACTCGACGCGCGAGAAGCGCGAAGCAAACCCGGTGATTCATCCTGGGCGCGTCGATGTGATCGCCGCTGGCTCGTTAGTGCTCTCGGCGATCGTTGCTTACAGCGGCGTACCGGAAATACTGGTGAGTGAGCACGACATCCTGGATGGCATCGCGGCATCGATTGCCACATAGCTGGCACGGAATTGCTCGCCGAGTGTGGAGCTGGACGCGTTCCGGGAGCGGTCGAGTGTGCTCACACAGTCGACTGCGGGAGGAGCGCTGAGCTCCGTACTCGGCTGGTCCTGTGCGTTCACGCAGCAGTCAGACGGGTACCTTGCAGGCAGCGTCGAGTGTGGAGGAGACCTGATGGCGGAGCGAGTGGCGTTCGCGAGCAATGGTGGTTCGTGTGGTGGACTCTTCGCCGTTCCTGCATCGGGCCGGGGTCCTGGTGTGGTGGTGATCCAGGAGTGGTGGGGTCTAGTCCCGCACATCGAGCACGTGGTCGACCGCTTCGCCGAGGCCGGCTTCGTCGCGCTGGCCCCAGATCTCTATCACGGTGCTGAGACCACAGAGCCCGACGAGGCCATGCGCATGATGATGTCGTTGGCGATGGACCCAGCCGCGAAAGACATTGCTGGCGCTGCGCGCTTTCTGTTCGAGAGCGACCCCACCAATGGCAACGGGATTGCGGCCGTCGGATTCTGCATGGGCGGTTCCCTCGCGCTCTGGGCCGCGACTCTGGCGCCTCAGCTTACGACGGCCGTGGGTTTCTACCCGGCGCTGCCGTGGGATCGCATGAGTCCGGAGTGGCCGAACTACTCGAACAAGGCAGCGATGATTCATTGTTCAGAAGAAGACGGAACCTCACGCGCAGAGGGCATTCAGCAGGCCAAGACCGCGATCGAAGACGCTGGCGGGACTGTCGAGCTGTTTGACTATCCGGGTACGCACCACGCCTTCTTCAATGACGATCGCCCCGAGGTGTACAACGCAGCCGCGTCCGAGGAGGCCTGGGAACGTACGACCACGTTCCTGCGCCGCAGGCTCAGCAGTTGAGCGGAGCAAACACTCCGGACGCCGTCCGCACAGCAGGCCATTCATGCGGTTCGGTCGAAGAGCTGGACTCGGCCGTCGCAGATTGCCGAGCCTGCCCCAGGCTGGTCGAGTGGCGTGAACGAGTGGCGCGCGAGAAGCGACGGTCGTTTGCTGATGAGGAGTACTGGGCGCGCCCAGTTCCCGGCTTCGGGGACCCTCAGGGACCGATCCTCGTCGTGGGACTAGCGCCCGCTGCCCACGGCGGCAACCGCACCGGGCGCATCTTCACCGGTGACCGCAGCGGTGACTGGCTGTATGCCGCGCTCTACCGAGCAGGGTTGGCCAACCAGCCGACGTCGGTGTCGGCCAATGATGGGCTCGCGTTGCGAGGGGTGCGAATCACGGCCGCGGTGCGGTGCGCGCCGCCGGCCAACAAACCGACACCGACTGAACGCGACACGTGCGCGCCATGGTTGGACGCTGACCTCCGACTCGTCGACCCACGTGTTGTCGTGGCGCTCGGGTCGTTCGCCTGGAGCGCTGCCTTGTCGGCGATGGGTCGCCGGGGCACATCGCTTCCGCGCCCGCGTCCGAAGTTCGGACACCTAGCGGAGGTGATCATCGGAAGTAGCTCACTGCTGGGGTCGTTCCATCCCAGTCAGCAGAACACTTTCACCGGAGTACTCACCGAACCGATGCTGGACGCGGTATTCGTCAGAGCCCGAAAACTCGCTGGTCTCGATGCATAACTTGACGTCAAGGTTTTGCCACTGCGGCTAGCCAGCGCCGTACGAGTGCTGCTTACAGTGGATACATGAGTGCTGCACCCGCAACGCGTTCCCGCATTCCGCGCATCCTGGTCGTGGGCGGCGGTTACGTCGGCATGTACACCTCACTGCGACTGCTCAAGAAGCTGCGCGCGGACGAAGCGATCGTGACCGTGGTCGACCCGCGTTCCTACATGACCTATCAACCGTTTCTGCCTGAAGCAGCCGCCGGAGCGGTCTCTCCGCGACACGTGGTCGTTCCGCTACGTCGCGTGCTGCGCGGAGCTGAGATCGTGAACGCCCGACTGTTAGAGGTCAAGCACGCTGAGCACACGGCGATCATCCAACCGCTCGAAGGAGATCCGTATCCCTTGGAGTACGACCACATCGTGATGGCAGTGGGCTCGATCTCCCGTACCTTGCCGATCCCAGGCCTTGCCGAGTGGGCGACTGGGTTCAAGACGGTGGAAGAAGCCATCCAGCTGCGCAACCGGGTGCTCGAGTGCCTCGACATCGCCGAATCGACGCATAGCCAAGAGATCCGTGAACGCAACTTGAACTTCCTCATCGTCGGAGGGGGATTTGCCGGGGTCGAGGCGCTCGCCGAGCTGGAAGACATGGCGCGGTATGCAACCCGTTACTACCGCTACATCGAGCCGGAAGACTTGCACTTCTATCTCGTCGACGCCGCTGACGTGATTCTGCCCGAGGTCGGTCCTGAGATGGGAGTCAAGACGCTGGAGCAGCTGCGCAAGCGCGGCATTGACGTCAAGCTCGAGACAAGGCTCGAGTCGTGCGTCGATGGCCACGTCGTGCTGTCTGACGGAACGACGTTCAACGCCGAGACGGTTGTGTGGACTGCTGGCGTCAAGGCTGGTCCGGTGCTGCAGAAGACCGACTTGCCGCTCAATGAGCGTGGACGCCTCAAGGCGGACGCCACGCTGCAGGTCGTGGGTACGACCCACGCGTGGGGTGCAGGTGATGGCACAGCGGTACCCGACCTGAGCACCGAAGACCACCGTGAGTGCGCGCCGAATGCCCAACATGCAGTGCGGCAGTCCAAGGTGCTGGCCGACAACATCATCGCCGCACTTCGTGGGTTTCCGCTGCACGAGTACAAGCACAAGTATGTCGGTTCTGTTGCCGGACTCGGACTCTTCAAGGGTGTTGCCAACGTCTACGGCATCAAGCTCAAGGGACCCATCGCCTGGTTCATGCACCGGACGTACCACGTCAGTCGAGTGCCAACTTTCAACCGCAAGATCCGGGTCATCGTGGACTGGACGATGGCGCTGTTCTTCAAACGCGAGATCGTCTCGCTGTGGTCGATGCACGAGCCGTTCCATGAGTTCCAGGAGGCGGCAAGTCCGACCGCACCTCCGAGTTATCGGCAGTCTCACCACCATTCGGACGCGCCACCTGCGGCTTGACGCCGGGAGCCGGCCGTACGCTGGTGGCGCCTGCCCGGATGGCGTAACTGGCAGCCGCGGGCCACTTAAAATGGCCTGCCGAAAGGCGTGTGGGTTCGAGTCCCACTCCGGGCACTCATCTGGGTCGCGGCATTGCGGCGTGATGACAGCGACGTAACAGTGTCGGAGGCGAGACCCGGGAATCACGCTTCGTGCGTTACCGTTGATCGTCGGTACCGGTGGCGCCCACATACTGGAAGCCTCCGACCACTCAGACGAAAGGGCCGATCAGTCCCGATGGAGTCACGTAACCCAGTAATCGCGCGCATGGAGAAGGAAGCCCAGCGCAACGGCGGATACGCCGGGTTCGGCACTGCTACCGCCACCGCAACCGCGCCAGCTCCGGGCGGCACCGGCGTCCAGCCAGGTGTTCCGCTGCAGGCGCAGCCGCTCGGTACGCCGATGACGATCAACGACGTCATCGTCCGCACGGCGACAATGTTCATCCCACTGCTCATCACTGCGTACATCACGTGGACCGTTGAGCTTTCTTACGGCTGGGTGATCGTTGCGGCTCTTGTGGCGATGGGCTTGGCGTTCTGGGGCTTGCTGGCCAAGAAGGTGCGTCCGCCGGTCTTCCTGTTGTACGGCGCGGTCGAAGGCGTCTTCATCGGAGGAACGAGCTACTGGTTCCAGCAGTGGGTAGATGCCAGCAACTTCGCACAGGGCAAAGACACGACCAACATCGTGGCTCAGGCCGTGATCGGCACCTTGGCTGCGTTCTTGGCTGTTCTTGTCCTGTACGCGACACGCATCATCAAGGTGACCGGCACGTTCAAGAAAATTATGCTGATCGCCATGTTTGCCTACCTCGGCATCGCTGTGGTGAGCCTCTTCTCGGCATTCATCTTCGGCACGGGCAACGGGTGGGGCTTCTTCGGGGTTGGCGGGCTAGGCCTCCTGCTGTGTGCGGCGGGCGTCCTGCTCGCGGCGTTTTCATTGGCCCTCGACTTCGACGCCATCGAGAAGAGCATTGCGTACGGGCTTCCCGAGCAAGAGTCGTGGCGACTGGCTCTGGGTCTGACGGTGACTCTGGTCTGGCTCTACCTCGAGATCCTGCGCCTGTTGGCGATCCTCAACTCTCGCTGACGCAGATCGCGACCGCTATTGGACGCGGCGAGCAGCACGCACTTTGTCGTACTCGTGCACGACTGCTGTGGCGTAGCTGTGCGGAAGTGAATGTTCATCCTGTAACCAGTGCACACGTTCCTCGAACCGGGTGAGAGAAGGGCCGTCCTGCACCACCTGAAACCACTCGTCCATGGCCTTGCCGGTTGCCTCGGGCAGCCGGGCCACCAAGTTCGCGTGGGTTTCTTCGGAGTGGTGCAGTGAAGACATGGCGACTCCCAGGGCCGGTGAACGTGCGTCTACCGTGCCTCAGGCCGCCCAGCCCCGCAAGACCCGAAAGGTCCTGAGATATGGTCCGGCGCTGTGGACGAATTGGGCGAAGACCGGCAGCGTCTGGTCCGTCTCGGCGACCGTCTCAGGTCGATGACCGAGGCAGCCCTGACCCGGAACCGCAACGAGCTCGGCGGTGAGTCGGTGGCCTCGTCAGTGCACCGCGTGTGCGTCTGGGCGGCGGCCCAGCAGGGCATACCGGCGCCCGTTCCGGTGCTGCACCCGCTGGCCAGCGCAGATCAGCTGACGGTGATCGGACGTGACTTTCTCGCGTGGGTCGAGTCCAACGCTGCTTCGGCGTCCGGTGAAGCGCAGTCCGCTGCCGGGGCCTTGGGCACCTGGCGGACCGAGCTAGACCGCATCCGCCGCAGCGTCTAGCAATCGATCCGGCCACTGGTGGTCACGATTCGCCGACCTCTGCTCGTTGACTCTGGGCAGAGGCGCCCCGCCGGAGGCGGAGCAGCCCTCGCAGGCGCGAACCGGTATCGGCGGCAACCTCAGCGCCCCCAATCTCGGCTGCTTCAGCGGCAGCTTCGGCGAGGTCCAGAGTCGTAGTGCTCGCGTCCGCCACCGGAGGTCCAGACAAAGCATCGGCGAGGCTAGGCACCAAGGCCTCGGCGAGGGCGCGGTAGCCCTCTGAAGAAGGGTGAAACCGGTCGGGACCGAACATCGTGTCGGGGTGGGCGTCGAACTCGGCGCCCAACAAGTCGGCGAGCGCTACTGCCCGAGCACCGGCTTGTGCGGCGGCAACCATCTGCGCTGCAGCGAGCGAACGGCTCCACCTTCGGGCAACCCATCGCAGCGGGTGAGGGATGGGACGAACAGTTCCGAGGTCGGGGCAGGTGCCGACCACCACGCCGACGCCATGCTCATGCAGTCGAGCGATGGCGGCCGCTAGCAAAGCCACCGACCTGCCAGGTGGCACCCGGTGCGTCACGTCGTTGGCGCCAACGATGATGAGCGCCAGCTGCGGCCAAGGCTCTTCAATGCCATCGATCTGCCCTTGCAGGTCTCCGCTCTGAGCGCCCACGACCGCGAGCGAGGTGAGCTCGACCGGGCGTCCCAGTACGCGCGCCAGACCAATGGCGGTTGCAGCTCCGGTGGTCTCTTCCGGCTCTTGGACGCCGAAGCCGGCAGCACCTGAATCACCGAGGACGACTAAGGAGATGGTCTCCTGCGCATCTGTGGCGCTGCCGTAGCACCCGTTCGCGTCCAGTAGCAGCTCGGTGGGTTGCCCGATGCGACGACGGGCCAGCCGGGTCTGGCCGAGGAGCAGCCCGTAGACCGCGCCGCCCACTCCGACCAAGCCGGCACCGCCTACCGCTGCTGCGGAGGCGATGGCGCGGGCGCGGCTCGCTCGACTCATCCTTCTACGGTAGTTGAGGAGCACTACTGCAACCCAGCTCTTACCGGGTCAGCCGTAGTCTGAGCCCGTGGAGACGTATGACTCGGTCATCGACCTGATCGGCAACACCCCGTTGGTTCGGCTGCACCACGTCATCGGTGACGCCGTGGCGCCGATATTCGCGAAGGTCGAGTACTTGAACCCCGGGGGGTCGGTGAAAGACCGAATCGCGCTGCGCATGGTGGATGCTGCCGAGCAAGAAGGTGTGCTCGCGCCCGGCGGCACCATCGTCGAGCCCACGTCCGGCAACACCGGGGTGGGTTTGGCCCTTGTCGCACAGCAACGTGGCTACTCGTGCGTCTTCGTCGTCCCTGACAAAGTGAGCCAAGACAAAATCAACGTGCTCAAGGCATACGGCGCTGAGGTGGTCGTGTGCCCGACCGCTGTACCGCCCGAGCACCCTGACTCGTACTACAACGTGAGCGACCGACTGGCGCGCGAGATACCCGGCGCCTGGAAGCCCGACCAGTACTCCAACCCCAACAATCCGATTTCGCACTACGAACAGACCGGCCCGGAAATCTGGCGCCAGACCGACGGTCGCATCACGCACTTCGTTACTGGCGTGGGAACCGGTGGGACGATCACTGGAACAGCTCGATATCTCAAGGAGGCGTCCGGCGGTCGCGTCCGCATCATCGGGGCCGATCCCGAGGGTTCGGTGTACTCAGGTGGTACGGGGCGTCCGTACCTGGTCGAAGGAGTCGGCGAGGATTTCTGGCCCCGGGCCTACGACCCCTCGCTGGTTGACGAGGTGATCGCAGTGACCGACGCCGACTCGTTCGACATGACTCGGCGTCTTGCCCGTGAAGAGGGCCTGTTGGTAGGCGGCTCGTGCGGAATGGCCACTGTCGCGGCGGTGCAAGCGGCGCAGCAGCTCACCCCTGACGACCTCGTCGTCGTGATACTGCCCGACTCTGGACGCGGCTACCTGTCGAAGGTGTTCAACGACGAATGGCTGGCGCAGTACGGGTTCTTGCCAGAGAGCGGCGAAAGCCAGTCGGTTGGTGGGGTGCTGCGCACCAAGGGTGACGCCATGCCGACGTTCGTGCACACGCACCCGAATGAGACTCTGGCTGAGG
>JBJMHG010000237.1:0-5045 GCA_045807485.1 Actinomycetes bacterium | reverse complement strand
CAGCAGCGGAGCGTTTTCATCGGACGCCGACCGCTCGTCGTCCATGATGCGCAGCCCCCAGATCTTGGAAGCGAGCTTCTCGGCGTCCGCCGGGGTGTCGGTGTGAGTTACTCCGACGAGGACGACGAGTCCAGGGCCGTCGAAGCCACCGACTCGCTCGCCGTTGATGTGGACGGCAGCCCCACGGGCAACTTGGACGACGGCGCGCATGCCGGCGATCCTGCCACTACTGGTCGCGGGAGCTCAGCACGCAGAACTCGTTGCCTTCGGGGTCGGCCAGCACAGTCCACGTGACGTCGTCGCCCTGTCCGACGTCGACACGCCTCGCACCGAGTTGTTCGAGCCGGGCGATCTCGCCGTCGCGGTCTTGACTGGTATGCGGCGCTAGGTCGAGGTGGAGCCGGTTCTTGGTCTGCTTCGGCTCGGGTACCGAGACGAAGACCAACCCCGGGCCGTTCTGCTCCCACGGAGTCTTTGCCATGTCGTCCGGCGTCACCCAGCCCGGGATAATGACGCACTCGTCGTCTGACTCGTAGACCATCTGCCAATCGAGGGCTTCTGCCCACCAGGCGGAGAGAGTCTTCGGGTCCTTGCTGTCGATCACTGTGGTGTACCAACGGAGAGCCATGCGCCCTTCCTACCCGTGGACACCGACAAGCACACGCAAGACCGCGCCGTTCTCAAGACGAAGCCGGATCACGCGGGCAGCGTGTTGCGGCGCTGCCTCGTGATCCGGCCTCGGTCAATGCTGCGGAGAGCGTTACTTGTTCGGGTACAGGTGAGCGTTGCAGCCTTCCTCGCCGAAGGGTGTCTGTACTGAGTTCGCACCACCGGTGAGACCGAGCGCACGCTTCGTATGACCCCAGTTCTGGACCGTTCCGGGGCTGACGAGAATTCCGCCATCAGGCTGGGGAGCGCTACTGGCCCAATCCTCGAGCCCGGAGAACGCACATAGTGACCTGCTGTGAATCGTGATGGGCTTGCCGTTGCCGGTGACCTCACCACCGAATGCGACTCCTGCCCCGCTGACGGCCATGGCCGAAGCACAGACCGCGACCCCCACGAATGACCAAGCACTCTTCCTACTCATAAGAAACCCTTCTTGTCCGATCCCGAGCGACGAGGTGTCCCGACCGATACGGCGCAATCTAACTGTGATCGCGACGGCACACTGCGGGACTTTCAAACCACCGAGTCGCTAACGGGACGAATCACCCAGCAGGTGACGGAGGGTGTAGCCATGGCCACGCACCGTCTGCGCTCTTGGTGTTTGCCCGCTCAGCCGAAGCGGCCGGAGATGTATGCCTCGGTGGCATCGTTTTCGGGTGTGGTGAAGATCTTGGGGGTGGCACCGTACTCGATCAGCTGGCCCGGCTTACCGACTCCGGCAAGGTTGAAGAACGCTGTTGTCTCTGACACGCGCGCCGCCTGCTGCATGTTGTGCGTGACGATGACGATCGTGTAGTCCTCTTTGAGCTCGTGAATGAGGTCTTCGATTGCCGTCGTCGAGATCGGGTCGAGTGCCGAGCAGGGTTCGTCCATCAGCAAGACCTCCGGCTGCACGGCGATCGCCCTGGCAATGCACAGCCGCTGTTGTTGTCCTCCGGACAGGCTGGAGCCGGGCTTGTTGAGTCGGTCTTTCACCTCGTTCCAGAGGTTCGCCCGTTGCAACGAGCGCTCGACGATGTCAGCCGCCTCAGACTTCTTCATCTTTCGGCTGTTCAGTCGAATCCCGGCCAGAACGTTCTCGGCAATCGACATGGTCGGGAAGGGGTTCGGTCGTTGGAAGACCATCCCGATTTGACGACGTACCTCTACCGGGTCGACGTCGGGGTCGTAGAGGTCGTTGCCGTCGATGAGAATCTTGCCCTCGACACGAGCACCGGGGATGACCTCATGCATGCGGTTCAGCGAGCGCAGAAATGTCGACTTGCCACAGCCGGAAGGACCGATGAAGGCGGTGACCGACTTGGCGGCGATCGGGATCGTGACACCTTCAACGGCGAGGAAGTCGCCGTAATAGATGTTCAGATCGCTGACGTCGATGCTCTTGGCCATGTCATGCCCTCGTCTTGGGGGAGAAGTAGTACGAGATGAGCCGTGCGACCAGGTTGAGCGCCATCACGATCACCGTCAATACAAGCGCGGCACCCCAGGCTCGGTCGATGCCCGCTTCCGGTGGGATGCCCGGGTTCTTGTACTGGCTGTAGATGAATACTGGCAACGTCATCATGCGGCCAGCAAATGGGTTGAAGTTCACCGAATCAGTGGAACCGCAGATGATTAGGAGTGGCGCGGTCTCGCCAATGATCCGAGCAATGGCGATCGTGATCCCGGTGATGATTCCAGCGACCGCGGTGGGCAGCACCACTTTGACGATCGTGCGCCACTTGGGTACGCCCAATGCGTAGGACGCCTCGCGCAGCTCGTTCGGAACCAGCTTCAACATCTCTTCGCTCGATCGGACGACGAGCGGGATCATCAGCACCGAGAGCGCCACTGCGCCACCAAAGCCCATCCGGACACCTTCGCCGAAGAAGATGACGAACAGAGCGTAGGCGAATAGACCGGCAACGATGGATGGGATGCCGGTCATGACGTCGCCGAGGAATGTGATCCAGCGAGCCATTCGTCCCTTGCCGTACTCCACCAAGTAGATCGCAGTGAGCAGCCCAATCGGGATCGACATGATCGCGGCCAACGCCGTGACGATGATGGTGCCCCACAGCGCGTGATAGATACCGCCGCCTTCGCCGACGACGTTGCGCATCGAGCTGGACAGGAACGTTGAGTCGATGACCGGCAGTCCGTTCTTCACCACCTGCCACAGAAGCGTGCCAAGTGGCAGAAGTGCGAGCACGAACGCCGTTGCTACGAGCAAAGTGGCTAGCCGGTCGATCGCTTTGCGTCGACCCTCGAAGCGTCCAGACACCGTTACCAGCAACAGACCGCCCAGCAGCCACGCAACAACGACGGCGAGCGCCCAACTCCAGCCGGCTAGCGCGTGAAACGCTACGGTAACTATTGCGGCAAATACAACAACTGACCATGGAACCCAGCGCGGAAGCTGAGGTGCGTGCAAACGCGCCGCGAACTGGGGTGTGGCTTGCTGCTCTGGTGAGGGCTGCGTCGCGACGGGTGTACTCATGTCAGTTCGCACCTGAGAACTCGGCGCGGCGTCCGACGATTGCGCGAGCGAGGAAGTTCACGGCGAACGTGATGATGAAGAGCACCAGTCCGGTGGCGATCAGCACGTTGACCTCGATGCCACTCGCCTCGGGGAACTTCAGCGCGATGTTCGCGGCGATGGTGCCGGGGTTGGTGTTTGAGATCAGGTTGAACGTCACCACGCCGCTGACGGACAAGATGGTCGCCACCGCGATGGTTTCGCCGAGCGCACGACCGAGCGCGAGCATCGCGCCACTGACAATGCCAGAGCGTCCGTACGGGAAGACGGTCATCCGGATCATCTCCCATCGCGTGGCACCAAGCGCGAGCGCTGCCTCTTCGTGCAGTCGTGGAGTCTGAAGGAAGATCTCGCGACAGATTGCGGTCATGATGGGCAGCACCATCACCCCAAGTACGAGGCCAACGGTGAGGATGGTGCGCCCGGTCGTCGACGCGGGGCCGGCGAAGAACGGAACCCAGCTCATGTTGGCGGCCAGCCACTCGTACAACGGCAACATTCGCGGCGCGAGGAAGAAGATGCCCCACAGGCCGTAGATGATGCTGGGCACCGCCGCGAGCAGGTCGACCAGGTAGCCGAGCGTCGCTGAAAGTCGACGCGGCGCAAAGTGCGAGATGAAGAGCGCGACGCCGATTGACACAGGCACGGCAAAGAGGAGCGCCAAGATCGACGACAGCAGGGTTCCGAAAACCAGAGGCCAGACGTACGCAGCGAAGGTGTCTGCGCCAGGAAGCTCACTTGCCTTCGCAGTCAGGGCAGGCAGGCCCTCGAAGGTGAGGAAGAGGGCCACTCCCGCCAAGGTGACCAAGATGACCGTGGCCGCGGCGGTGACCAAACCGGAGAAGATGCGATCGCCGACGCGACGCGGTGGGCGATGGCCGCCCTCCACTGCCTGGCTCGTCATGCGTTGCGGTCCTTCACGGTCGGAAAGCGGACTCTCGTGGGCCACCCACACGCCCAGCAGCTAGCGGGGTGCGGATGGCCCACGAGAACCGGACTAGCTGCTGGTCGAGATCATGTCTATCGCAGCCTGCGCCTGCTGGCTGACCGAGTCCGAAATCGGAGCCGATCCGGCAGCGTCGGCGGCGGCCTGCTGGCCGTCCGCGCTGACTACGAAGGACGCGTACCCCTGCACGAGGTCGACCGTGTCTTGTGAGTCGTAGGTCGAGCACACGATCTGGTACGAGACCAGGTCGATGGGGTAGACCCCAGCGCTTGGGGTGCGGTTGACCGTGAAGATGATGTTGGTGTCGCTGGCGCCCGGTGCCGGCTTCGACTCGTCGAGCACCTTGGACGCCGCCTCTGCTGTGGGTCCGACGTACTCTCCGCTGACCTGAATCATTGCCTGACCAAGTGCGCCGGCCTGGCTGGCGTCCGCGTAACCGATGGTGCCCTCTCCTGCCTTGACGGCAGATACGACGCCGGACGTGCCGTCCGCGGCTTCGCCACTCTTGATCGGCCAGGTCTCGACCGAGCCGTAGGTCCACTGCTTGGGCGCTGCTTGCGAGAGGTAGTCGGTGAAGTTACCCGTGGTGCCCGACTCGTCGGAGCGGTGAACCGGGCTGATGTCGGTGCTGGGCAGGTTCGCGTCGGGGTTCTCCGAGGCGATCGCCGAGTCGTTCCACGAGGTGATGTCGCCGGCGAAGATGCTGGCCAACGTCTCGGGGGTCAGCTGCAGGTTGTCGTCGACAGGAAGGTTGTAGATCACATCGATCGGGCTGACGTAGACCGGGTTCTCGATGACGTCGCCGCCGCACTGCTTCTCGGCCGCCTTCATCTCGTCAGTCGTGAGGTAGTCGTCCGAGCCGGCGAACTGGACGCCGCCAGCGATGAACTGCTCGCGTCCGCCACCGGAGCC
>JBJMHG010000236.1:0-5293 GCA_045807485.1 Actinomycetes bacterium | reverse complement strand
AGTTCCGGCTGTGGCCGACACGGCGATCCCCGCCACGATCACGAATGAGGCGACGGCGGCAGTGGCCACCCGAAAACGGCGTTTCATCGATCCCCCACGAAAGGCGGTGTATCCCTGGACAGTGGCGCGCAACGGTAATGGATCTTGGGCCACTCCCGCTGGGGGATAGGCCAGATCGTGATCATCTGTAAAGGTCAAGTGAGCACGGCGTGGCGTCGATTTGAGGACGTGGATCTTGACCGAAGCCCCATGGCGCGGATTATGCTGATTGAGCAATCAGTCAGTTCGCTGACCCAGAATGCCTCGGTCGGCCGGAGAAGGGATAGAGCGTGAGCCCCGTCGAACGCCACACACTGCCGGGCACGGACTATCGCGATCCCGACGTCTTCGAGCTCGAGAAGAAGACAATTTTCTGGCGAAACTGGTTCTGCGTTGGCCGCGAGGAGCAAGCCCCCAATCCAGGCGACTGGTTCACCATCGACGTGACTGGCGAGAGCATCCTCGTGCTTCGCGGTGACGACATGCACTTGCGCGCGTTCTACAACGTTTGCCGTCACCGTGGTTCGCAACTTCGCGAAGAGGCAAGCGGTCACGACAAGGGAACGCTCATGTGTCCGTACCACGCTTGGTGCTACGACATGAAGGGTGATCTGGTCGCGACGCCGAAGGTGGGTAAGGACGAAGTCGACCGTTCAAAACTGTCGCTGTGGCCGGTTCACCTTGATGTCTGGCAGGGGTTCGTTTTCGTGAACCTCAGCAAAGAGCGTCCTGAGCCCGTCCGAGACCACGTCGGGTCAGCGTACGACGACCTGCTCGACTTCGAACGCTTCGAGATCGATCAGCTGCGCATCGGTGCGACGACAGAGTGGCTCGTTGAAGCCAACTGGAAAATCATCATCGAGAACTACAACGAGTGTCTGCACTGTCCGACCGTCCACCCCGAGCTGGTCGACATTATCCCCGCGTATCGCAAGGGGTGGGTCTTTGAAGATGGTCGCGAGGACGGCGGCGTCACGTTGGCGTCCGGCGGCACCTATGCGCCTGGAGTTTCTGCGCTGCCGTTGATCCCAACGATGACCGAGGTGGACGCCAACTCCGTGTACGGCGGCACCATCTTTCCGAACGTTATGATTGACGTCTCCGGCACCAGCATCATCTGCACACTGCTTCTGCCTATCAATGAAAGGCAGACGCGGCAGATCGCGTGGTATCTCTTCCATCCGGACGCCATCAACGCACCTGACTTCGATCCCAGCGGCCTGGTCGAGTTCGGCGAGCTGGTCGGCGGACAGGACAACTCGGTGTGCGAGCGGGTGCAAAGGGGAATCAGCTCGCAGGCATTCACGCACGGCGTCTACCCCGAGAAGGACAAGTACGTGTATGCGTTCAACCAGCGCTACTTGATGGAGCGCAACAGGTAGCCCAACCGACAGTGGTGCTCAGCGAGCTACCAGTCGGTACCTGAGATGCACCGCACACATGGAACGTGCACAGAGCCAGTGGTCAGCGGTGATGTTTCCATCTACGTTCGGGCGCAGATGGAAGTGCTCTGAAATCGGGATGCGCCGCACGTTGACGGTGCTGTCGCTGTGTTGGAGTGAGAGGTAGGCACCGTCCGACCCGAATGTGCCCATCGGGGAGTGCAAATGGAAACTTCCGTCGGCGCCGACTGCGGGGCGCAGCAAGACCGTCAGAGAGCCAGAAGGCAAGGGGAAAGCCACTCGTACTGAGGGCTGAGCACTACCGGGTCGAGTCACGACGTCATAGAGGCCGCTGTAGGCGGTGGAGCCAGTTTGCTGAACTTTCCGGGTCCACGCGGCAGATGTGAAGGCACCACCGCCGTCGTGAAGGTGTACTACACGACTTTCCAAAGTGAGTTCGCAGTGGCCGCGAGACAGCGGCAGGCTGAGTTGCTGGAGTCGTTCGCTCCATAAGCTCGTAATGAGCCTCCCGACTGGTCGTGCAAGGCAAGACCAGCGCGCACGTACGTGCAGTTCCCAGTTCGATGTGTGCTCATAAAAGTCCACGATGCGTTTGTCAACCTTCTCCGGGTCGAAGGCATCGCCCTGCAAGGCTGAGAAGCTCGGGAGTAGACCGTGTCTAGGCCCGGAGGTAGTAAAGCCACCCATAACTTCAGCGGCCCGGTCTACCCATGTGTCGCTCACCACGGTTGGCCCAGCCGTAGGCCCAACCAACCACGTCATTTCCTCAACGCTCATCCGTCGACTGGTAGCGACAAGCCATATCTGAGACGCGGCGTCCAGCGGATGTCGCCCTCGCAGCGCGGTCACCCCATCAGCCTGGCATGAAGGGCGGAAGAGGTAGTGCTGATCGGACGCGGGTGTTAGCGGAGCAAGGAAACGACCAATGTCCCTGGACCATGCTGCAATTCCATTCGAGCGGCTGACTAGGATCGCTACGCCTGGCGTGCCATCGAGGCGTGCGCCGCACCCATCGCTAGATCGACTGCAGGGTGTACAACGGTATTGAGATTAAGGCCGGATCGAAGGCCGTGAACCATCGCACGATGTGCTTGGGCCCTAACACTGTCGAGCCCCGTGCTAAAGGATGAGTGTGCGGGACCACTAGGGCCCGATGAAGGGAACCGATGAAGGCAATCATCCAAGACGAGTACGGCGCACCTATAGACGTCCTGCGCTTCACCGACGTTGAGATACCTGCGCTCTCGGACGACAACGTTCTGGTGCGGGTTCACGCAAGTTCGGCGAACCCCTGGGACTGGCACTACATTCGGGGCGAACCGCTCCTGATGCGGCCTGCGTTGGGCGGCGTCCGAAAGCCGAAGTTCCTTATCGCCGGGGGAGACGTAGCAGGCATCGTTGAGCAGGTCGGGAAGAGCGTGGTCGCGTTCGCACCTGGCGACGCTGTCTATGGCTTTGCACACGGCGCCTTCGCGGAGTTCGTCGCGGTGCCCCAGACGGGCCTCGCGCGCAAGCCAGAGAATCTGAACTTCGAGGAAGCCGCGGCAGTACCGCTTGGGGCAGTTACAGCTCTGCAGGTGTTGCGGGGCGGCAACCTCGAGAGCGGGCAGCGCCTGATGATCATTGGCGCATCCGGAGGAGTCGGGTGCTTCGCTGTACAAATCGCCAAGCACATTGGGGCCGAGGTAACCGGCGTCTGCAGCACGGCCAACACCGAGCTCGTAGAACGCCTCGGCGCTGACCACGTCATCGACTACGCCACCCAGCAGATCTTCGCCGGGCCCACGCGCTATGACATGGTTCTGCAACTTGGCGGAACATACGGCCCGGGAGCCATTCGCAAGGTGCTCACTCCCCAGGGAACGCTGATTCAGTCATACGGTGACGGGAACCGTTGGTTAGGACCCCTTGGCAGCATCCTTAAAGCCGTGGTCGTCGACCGCTTTGTTGGTCAAACCTTGAAGAGCGTCACAGCCACGGTGACGACCGAATCTCTCGATGAGGTCACCGCGCTCATTGAGGGTGGTCACATCAGACCCGTGATCGATCGCGGCTTCTTGCTCCCCAATGCTGCCCAAGCAGTCGCGCTCGTCGAAGATGGGAACCCGGCTGGCAAGGTAACGGTCACAGTGGCCAGCGACTAATGACCTCATACTGAACGGACGACTCTGGGATCGATAGGGTCCGCGGCATGCATGCAGTCGTGAACCACCTGCAATTTGAGGACGACGTCGATCCAGCGATCTTTGCTTCAATGGACCAGGTCATGTCGCAGATGCGCGGCATTGCGGGATTCGCCGGAGCGCACGTAGTTCAGACCTCGGCGAGGGAAGTTGTATTGGTCATCCTCGCCGACAGACCTGAAACGTTAGATCGAGTCGCCACCGAGGTGGGGTCGCCGTGGATGCGTGAACACGTCGTCCCGCTATTAGCCGGCCCGCCGGACCGGCGAGTTGGTCCTGTCCTCATCTCGGCGGACATCGCTTGAGGGCGTGTGACGGTAGTTAGGGTCTGAGCGTGGGTATCGAGCCCGGGGCTCTGGCCGGCGTAGTGCTGTACGCCAAGGACGTCGAGCGAGTCGCCACCTTTTACGCAGCGGTCCTACGACTCGAAGTCATCGAGCGGGACGCAAACTTCGTCGTTCTATCCCAAAGTGAAGACGGAAATACAGGAACCGTGAGCGTGGTCGGGGTGCCGCCAGAGATAGCTGAGGCCATCGTGCTTCAGGATCCGCCCATCGTCAGGGAAGAGACGCCGATCAAGCCGTCCTTTCTCGTTCAGTCGCTTGCCGACGCCGTCACTGTGGCGCATGCGTCGGGCGGGGGAACGAAGAGGCTGGATGCCGCATGGGAGTTCAGAGGCTTGCGTCACCTCGATGGCTTCGACCCGGAGGGAAACGCAGTCCAGTTCGTCGAGCGACTTGAAGCGAAGAGTCTGTTCACCTAGCGCTGGCAGGTTGCGCGATCAGGCTGAAGGGCGAGTCCTTGGTCTTCGATGGCGCAGACAAGTTGCCCTCGTTGGGATTCTGAAAGGTTCCCGGGCACCACCAGCCAACTACGTGTGCCGCCCGGAACCTTCACAAACAGTGCCTTGGCGTGTGCCACTCCCGGCACGGGAGAGACCTCGGTTGACGGGCTGTCGGCGGTGAACACTGGTCCTCGTGCATCGCGGCCCGTGTCCTCACAAACTGATATCAGCGCGGTGTCGATGGGGGGATCGAGTGAATCATTGGCGGCGTAGATGCCCAAGGTCCGATATGTGCCGTGCTGAGCGGTCTTCACGAAGATCTCGCAGTCGCCAGCACTCGTCGTCGAGGTGGCGCGGCTGCAACCAGCCAGCAGCGTGACCGCCACAGTCGTCAGGATCCACAGGCGGATGTTCATTTGGGGCCCCCGTCGCGCACGGATAAGCGAGGTCAGGTTCTCATGAAGATTGCTCATCGCCGCACTGGTTGACGTCGGCGTGGAGGTTTAGAGCCCGGCGACGGTCCTCGTCTGCGCTAAGACTTACCTGACCGATGGAGCCCAATATCCGGCAACATGGCTCCGTGCTCAATGTCCGACGGGTCAGTGCCGACGACTGGCCAGAGTGGAGACGGCTCCGACGTGAAGCACTCCGCGAGTCCCCAGATGCTTTCGATTCAGTGCTTGCCAACTGGAGTGGTCCCGGCGACACAGAGCAACGGTGGCGGAATCGGCTGAACGCCGTATCCCTCAATCTCGTGGCCGATCTCGACGGGGTCGCGGTTGGCATGATCAGCCGCACGGAAGTGGTGAATCAGAAAGCCGAACTGATCTCTCTATGGGGTATCACCCGAGGCTCGTCGCCGAGGAGTCGGTGAAGCACTAATC
>JBJMHG010000235.1:0-8813 GCA_045807485.1 Actinomycetes bacterium | reverse complement strand
GAACGAGCTTGGCGCGGTGTTCCCGAATCTCCCAGGCCTCGAGCTTTGCACCAACACTCGTAGCCGCGCCGGCGAGCAAAGCCGCCTTTCCTCCCGGGCCGGCACACATGTCGAGCCAGTGCTCCTTCACCTCCACGACAGGAAGTGCCGGGTCCGCGAGGGCCAGCCCGACGACTTGGCTGCCCTCGTCCTGCACTCCAGCCCGATGCTCGCGGACAGCAGGCACCTGACCGGGGTCGCCGCCGTCGAGTAGCGCCGCGAGCGGTGACCAGCGTCCAGGCCGGGCACCTCCTGCGACCAGCTCCTGCACCGTGCTGAGACCTGGCCTCGCCACAAGCGTGACCGGCGCAGGCTCGTTGTTTACCCGCAACAGCGACGGGAGTTCGGAGGCTGGTCGTCCGTGAGCAACAAGAGCTCGTCGCAGCTCAGCGACCAGCCACTCCGGATGTGAGTAACGCAAGCAGAGCGCTGGATCAGAGTCTTCGGCCATACCACTCGTGAGCTGGTCAAGCCAGGCAGACAGCGAAGACTTGGCCATACGACGCAGAACTGCATTGACGAATCCAGAGGCTGCCCGATGACCGTTCCGCTTGGCCAGGTCAACGGTGGTCGCCACCGCCGCATGATCGGGCACGTTCATCGACAAGATCTGATGGGCGCCGAGCCGCAACAGATCAAGAACTGCCGGGTCAATCTCCGACAACGAGCGATCGACGCAGGCGCTGCTGATGGCGTCGTAGCTTCCTTGCCAGCGAAGCGTGCCGTACGTGAGCTCAGTGGCGAACGCCGCATCACGACCGACCAGTCGCGCAGACGTGATGCGCTGCGGTAGCAGCAGATTGGCATAGGAGTCTTGCTCTGTGACCGCTCTGACCACGTCGAAGGCGACCTGCCGAGGGTGGTCTACTGCCGGCTTCCGGTCGGCGGTGCCGCTCACGTCAACAGTTCGCCATCAACAAGGCGTACGCCACGGGCCCAGTCAGCGGCTAGCATCTCGCGTTTGCCTGCTGGCTTCACATGACCCAACCTGACCTCGCCGGACGCCGACCCGACGGACACGTCGTGCTTGGTGACACGTACCTCTCCAGGGCGGAGCGCGGACCGGTCAGGCGCTGACGACCCCAATAGCGGAAGCAGTCCGATGCGATCACCACGGTGCTGCGTCCAGGCACCCGGGTGCGGTGTGCATGCTCGGATTCGACGTTCGATCGCGAGAGCAGGTTCATCCCAGCGCACTCGGGCGTCGTCCTTCGTGAGCTTGGGAGCCATGCTGACTCCCACGGTGGGCTGGTCATGCGCCACGACGGTGCCTGTTTCGATTGCGTCGAGTGTGCGCAGCAGCAGTTCAGCACCCGACACAGCGAGACGGTCGAGCAATGTCCCAGCCGTGTCGTCGGGGCGCACCGGCTCTGTGAGGGTGCCGAATACCGGCCCGGTGTCGAGCCCGTCGGTGAGTCGGAAGGTGGTGGCTCCGGTGAACTCGTCGCCGGCCAGGATCGCGTGCTGTACCGGGGCTGCACCGCGCCAAGCAGGAAGCAACGAGAAGTGCAGGTTCACCCACCCGTGACGCGGACCACCGAGAAGGTTTTGGGGAACCATTCCGCCGTAGGCAACGACCGGGCAACAGTCGGCGTCCAATTCGTTGAACTCCTGCGCGAAGACCGGATCGCGCAGTGACGGAGGCTTCAGCACAGGGACACCGCCCAGCTCACTCGCCCGCACGGCGACCGGTGATGGCGAAAGGTCTCGACCCCGACCCCTGGCTGCGTCCGGTCTGCTGATCACTGCCACGAGCTCGTGGTGCGACGACCACACGGCATCGAGGGAAGGAAGAGCCGTCTCTGGCGTCCCGGCAAAGATGAGCCGCATTCGTCAACTCGCCGTCTTCAGCAGAGCGTTCAGAGCGCAAGGCCCCGGGTGGCGTGCGGGCTCACCTTGACCTGTGGCATCGGCTGCCCTGACCAGTCAGCCTCACGAATCGCCTTCATGGCGGCTTTGTGCTGCTCAGGATCGAGGCGGTCCACGAACAGGACGCCGTCGAGGTGATCGGTCTCGTGCTGCACACATCTGGCCAGCAGGTCGGTGCCTTCGATCACCACAGGATCGCCGTGCATGTTGAATCCCTTCGCGACGACGCCGTAGGCACGCCGGCAGTCGAAGGTGAGCCCAGGCAGTGACAGGCAGCCCTCTTCGCCGAACTGATCCTCTTCGGTGAGATCGAGCTCGGGATTGATGAGATGGCCAACGACCTCGTCGACGTCATAGGTGAAGACGCGCAGCGCGACCCCGATCTGGGGGGCGGCCAGGCCGACTCCTGGAGCGTCGAGCATGGTCTCGGTGAGGTCTTTCACGAGCGTGCGAAGCTCTTTGTCGAAATCGACAACAGGCTGCGCGGGCATGCGCAGCACTGGGTCGCCGAACAACCGGATGGGCTGAACCGACATTTGGAATGTGCTCCACTCGTCCGACGTGCTGTCAAGAACCCAGTCTAAGCGGGCACAGACCGCCGATCTGGAGTTGAGGTTGAAAGCGGCGGACCCGCGCCCCGGTCAACCCCAACCCACTGGGTCGATTTTCACCGTCACCCACCCGCTCGCCTTCCGGACGCTCCGTTCACCCTGCGCCGCGCTTAAAGCGGTCGCCAGCGCAGCACCTTGGCGACGGCTGGTGCGCAGCACGACCTGCACGAGCGGTTCGGGCCTCGCCTGTGCTCCGCTGGCGTCGCTGACGCCCACATCGGATGAGCGCGACTTTGGCGGCGTCCAGGGGACGGGGCCGAGCTGCTCGGTGCCGTCCGGCAGCTGCACACGCGCCAAGAGGTCGCGAACGTCAGACGGAGCGCCGTGCAGCACCGCGATCCGACGAGCCGGAGGCAGACCAACCAGTTCTCGGTCGGACAGCTCGGCTGCAGCGAACTGTGCTGGGTCCCACCGCACCAACGCTTGAACGGCCCGGATGGAAGCATCGGCTACCACCACCACCGTGCCCTCTGGCGCCCTCTTCACCAGAGCACCAGCGGTCATCCAGCGCCGCAGGGCCTCTTCGGTCGCTCGCAGGTCTGAACGTCCCAGAAGCGCCCATGCATCGAGCAGCAGTGCAGCCGCGTAGCCGTTGGGAGGCACCGGTTCGGCGCCCGGAGTCGCCACCACCAGCGCGGGGGTGTCGGGCACCGTGGCGCGCACCTCGCGGCCACCGGACGTCACGACGCTTGTGCCCGGGAAAGCGCGGCCAAGCTCTTCGGCCGTTCGGGTAGCGCCGACAATTTGGGCTCTGAGCTGATCTGCGCCACACGCGGGGCAGCGCCAGTCTCCAGCCGGGCGTCCGCACCATTGACACACTCCACCCGCGTCACCGTGCGGGATGGCGAGTGGACCGTGACACGCGGCGCATCGGGCCTGCTCCCGACAGCGCACGCAGGCGGCTTGCGGTACGTACCCGCGCCGAGGCACCTGTACCAGTACCGGGCCCGACTTGAGCGCGTCTCGCGCGGCACGCCACGCTGAGGTCGGCAACCTCGCGGCAGCGGCGATGGGATCGCCTCCGGAAGCGGCATCTGAGGAAGCTCGGATACGCGGCGCGCAGGCGCGCACCGTTGCGCGATCTGCGACGAGGGGCCGAAGAAAATCGTGCTGAAGCATCGACTCGACTTCAGCGGTTCGTTGATAGGCACCCACAATCAGGGCGCAGCCTTCCTCGCTGGCCCGCACAGCGGCGACTTCACGCATGTGGGGGTATGGCGCCCGAGGTTCGGCGTGCAGATCGTCGCCGTCATCCCACAGCGCTATCAATCCCAGGTCTGCAACTGGCGAGTACATCGCCGCCCTCGTGCCGACAACAACGGTCGGCCTCGTTCCCGAAGCGGCAGTCAAGATCTCGAGCCATCGTCGGTACCGCTGTCGCGGGCCCAACTCGGACGTCAGGACGGTCGGTGCCAGCCCAACCGCGACTAGCGCACGTGCGACGAGCTCGACATCACGATGGTCTGGAACGACAACGATCGACCCACGACCACTTGACGAGGTCGACGCCACAGCCGCAGAGAGTTCATGCACCCACGTCGGCATGGCATCGACGACCCCAGGCAGCGCGCTCCACGCGGCACGCGGCGAACTTCCGACGCGCAGCGCTCCAAGAAAGTCAGCACCGCTGCGGTATCGGTTCCAGTCGTACCCGGACGGCGCAGGAGATTGGGGGGGTGCGCCGTCAACGAGCGGCACCTTGAGGTGCTCGCGCTCCACCGCAGCATGCCGCGGCGGTATCGCGAGCCGAAGCACGTCTGCCAAGCTTCCGGCGTACCGATCAGCCACCGCCCGACACAACGTCAGAACCGAGGGCGTCAGAACTGGTAGAGGCGACACCACCGAGCTGATCCTGGAGATCCGGCCTTCGTGCTCACTGCTCGGGAGTCGTTCGAGGATGTAACCATTCACCAGCTGACCGGAGAAGCGAACCCTCACTCTGACGCCGGGCCGAGCGTTGGCGCTCTGCGCCTCGGTGATCGCATAGTCGAAAGGTCGGTCGAGGTGCGGCAATGAGACGTCGACGGCGACACGAGCGATCGGATCCTCAGCGGCCAGGCTGAACGCAGGTTTTGGTGCAACCGCCCGGGCTTGGCGTGCGCTGCGCCGCGCCTTCGCCGGCGGCAGGTCGGCCAGCTCAAGCTGGTCGCCGGCGTCAGAGGACCTAGTCACGTCACGGTTCTACCTGAGGGCACCCACCGGTGTCGCAAGCGGAGGCTTCAGCCGACAGCAGCCTTCAGGTTCTCGGCGCGGTCGGTCCGCTCCCAGGTGAAGTCTGGAAGGTCACGCCCGAAGTGACCGTAGGCAGCTGTCTGCGCGTAGATCGGGCGCAGCAGATCGAGGTCGGCAATCAGGGCCGCCGGGCGAAGATCGAACACCTCGAGGACAGCCTTCTGAATGGCCGTGTCGGGCACAGCGCCAGTCCCGAACGACTCCACGAAGAGTCCGACCGGATGGGCCTTGCCGATGGCGTAGGCGACCTGAACCTCACAGCGTCGCGCGAGCCCGGCCGCGACGACATTCTTGGCAACCCAGCGCATGGCGTACGCCGCAGATCGGTCGACCTTGCTCGGGTCTTTGCCCGAGAAGGCTCCGCCACCATGACGAGCCATGCCCCCATACGTGTCGATGATGATCTTTCGGCCGGTGAGGCCCGCGTCGCCCATCGGACCACCGATCTCGAACCGCCCGGTGGGGTTGACCAGCGTGCTGTGGTCACCACTGGCGATGTCGAACGCGGCCAGCGTCGGCGCTATCACGAGCTCTTCGACGTCTGGTTGAAGGAGCGTCTCGAGGTCGATGTCTCCCGCATGTTGCGTAGAGACCACGACCGTGTCGATCCGAACCGGTCGGTCTCCGTCGTACTCGACCGTGACCTGGGTCTTGCCGTCAGGACGCAAGTAAGGGATCTGGCCCTCGCGACGAACTTCGGCGAGCCGCTGCGCCAAACGGTGCGCAATGGTGATCGGAAGCGGCATCAGGTCGGGGGTCTCGTCGCAGGCGTAGCCGAACATCAGACCTTGGTCCCCGGCCCCTTGACGGTCGAGCGGGTCCACGGAGTTGTCGTGACGCTCTTCATATGCGTCGTCTACTCCCTGGGCGATGTCTGGAGACTGCGCCCCTATCGAGAGGGAGACGCCACACGAAGCGCCGTCGAAGCCCTTCTTGCTCGAGTCGTAACCGATCGAAAGGATCTTCTCGCGTACCAGACCTGGGATGTCCGCGTAGGCGGAGGTGGTGACCTCACCAGCCACGTGAACCTGGCCGGTGGTCACCAGAGTTTCGAGGGCGACTCGACTTCGCGGGTCCTCTTTGAGCAGAGCGTCCAAGATGGTGTCGCTCACCTGGTCGGCGATCTTGTCGGGGTGACCCTCGGTCACGGACTCAGAGGTGAAGAGGCGGCCTGTCACGACGGGGTGCTCTCCTTGCGTCGGGTTCGGCGTTCGACAACGTCGGGCGGCAGTCTAGTGATGCGCGGGTCAGCGGTCGGCGCGCGCCCATTGTGCAGTCACCAGGTCCCAGACGACGTCGGCAAGGGCACGCTTGGGACCGAAGGGCACGTCGGTCTCGCTGTCGCTCGCCAAGACCACCGCAGCGTTCTCTGCAGTGCCGAAGGCCATGCCGTCACCCACGCGGTTGACGACCAACAGGTCACACCTTTTGCGCGCCAGTTTCTCGCGGCCGCGCTGGAGCCAGTCGGCCTCTGCGTCCCCGGTTTCAGCCGCGAACCCCACGATCACCTGACCGGGATGCCGGTTCGTGACGAGGGCAGACAACACGTCTTCGGTCGGCTCGAGGGCGACGACGGGCGCACCCTCGTCCTTCTTGATCTTGTAGTCAGCGGTGGCCTTCGGTCTGAAGTCGGCGACCGCAGCAGCCATCACAACGGCGTCGGCGCCATCGGAAAGTGACCGGACGGCGTCCCCCAGCTCAGCGGCGGTCGACACCGGAACGACGTTGACGCCTGCCGGCGGAGCCAGCTGGACGTTGGCTGATACCAGATCAACGGCCGCACCTCGAGCGACCGCCGCAGCAGCGAGGGCGTAGCCCTGCCGACCGCTGCTGCGATTACCCAGAAATCGCACCGGATCGAGCGGTTCCCGCGTGCCACCAGCCGAGACCACAACTCGGCGACCGGTCAGGTCGCCCCGCCGATCAGGTGAGCGCCGGTCGCTGAGGAGGCCGTCGACGAGCTCGACGATGGCGGCGGGCTCTGGAAGGCGTCCTCTGCCCGAGTCGGGGCCGGTGAGCCGCCCGACCGCCGGTTCCACGACGAGCACCCCGCGATCCCGAAGAGCCTTGACGTTTTCGACCGTCGCCGCGTGATCCCACATCTCGGTGTGCATCGCAGGCGCCATCACCACGGGGCATCGCGCAGTCAGCAGCACGTTCGTGAGCAGGTCGTCTGCCAGCCCATTTGCGGCCTTGGCCAGCAGGTTGGCCGTGGCAGGGACGACCAGCACCAGGTCGGCTTCCTGCCCCAGACGGACATGCGGAACTTCGTGGGCGTCACGCGTGGGATCGGCCGAGACCGGATGACCCGAAAGCGCGGCCCAGGTGGGCTCGCCGACAAACTGCAGCGCGGACTCAGTGGGCACCACGCGAACGTCGTGACCGCCCTCGGTCAAGCCGCGGAGGACCTCACAGGCCTTGTAGGCCGCGATACCCCCGGCCACACCAAGGACGATGCGGGCCATTGGTAAGCCTGGCGCGCTGCTCAGCCGTCGGTCGGCGCGGGAGCGTCAGGCGCAGCGCCACCGTCGAGCCCGAACGCCGGCAGAACCTCTACCTCAAGACCGGTGGCTGGGTCGATCTCAGCTTGGAAGCGCTCGTAGGTCAACAGATCTGCGTTGATCTCGCGCATCGCGATCGAGAGTGGCTTTTCTTGGACGTGGGTGTCGACGAGCGGGCCGACGTACTCCAGCAGGCCTTCGCCGAGCTGGGAGTAGTAGGCGTTGATCTGACGGGCACGCTTGGCTGAGTACAGGACGAGCGCGTACTTCGAATCGACCTTGCTGAGCAGTTCGTCGATGGGAGGGTTGGTGATCCCCTCGGGGACGCCGGTGACTCCGGACACTCGTGACTCCTGACCTACAGAATGAGGCACCCGATGGGGGGCCGGACATGGACGAGCCGGTGGCGGGACCTCAGGAACTGGCCACGGACCCGAGCAATGCTACCAACCGCTCGCAGACTGCCTGAACGTCGTCGTTCACCAGGGTCACATCGAACTCCGCGGCGGCCGCCAGCTCGACCCTGGCGCGAGCCAGCCGCTGCGCGATGACCAGCTCGTCCTCGGTGCCACGCCCGCTGAGGCGGCTGGCCAAGACCTCCCACGACGGCGGGGCCAAGAAGACCAGCAGCGCCTCCGGCATGGCCGCTCTCACCTGTCTGGCGCCCTCGAGCTCGATTTCGAGCAGCACCGGCTGTCCTTGGGCCAGTCGCTCCTCGACAGGGCGCCGGGGGGTGCCGTAGCGGTGGCCGGCGAACGTGGCCCATTCCAAGAGCTCCCCTGCCGCAACGGCGGCGTCAAAGGCATCGTCGTCGCAGAAGCGGTAGTGCAGCCCGTCCACCTCGCCTGGACGAGGTGTCCGCGTTGTCAGCGAGACCGATTGCCAGACTTCAGGATGGGTGGCTCGGAGTCGGGCAACGACGGTGCTTTTGCCGACTCCCGAAGGCCCTGACAGGACGGCCAGGCGAGAGGGTCCTGATGCCGACGGTGAAGCGTCGTCGGTCACGGGGTCTGCGGTGCTCCGACGTGCCCGTCGGCTCCCCCGAACTCGCGACGCAGCGCTGCCACCTGGTTGGCGCCGAGTCCGCGCACCCGCCGGCTCTCAGATATGCCGATCTTTTCCATGAGTTGCTTAGCGCGCACCTTTCCAACTCCGGGCATGGACTCCAGTAGCGCCGACACTTTCATCTTGCCGATGATGTCGTCGTTCTTGCCCTGTTCGATGACGTCGAACACTGAGGCACCCGAGTGCTTGAGACGGTTCTTCACCTCGGCCCGAACCCGTCGAGCCTCCGCTGCTTTCTCGAGTGCGGCAGCCCGCTGTTCGGGGGTCAGAGGTGGAAGCGCCACGGTTCACCTTGTCGTCGGCGGGCTTGGGAGGCTCTCGACCGTGAGAGACCCGGTCAGCCCGGTCGGGCTGCGGACCGCCTTGAACCTAGCGACAATCCGATGGAGGCGGCAACGCCCCCGCCCCGACGCGTCCGACCCGGCGATAGCGATCCAGTCGGTAGCTAGTGCAGCCGTCGGACGCCGCCCAGCTCACTCACGATGGCGGCGGGCGC
>JBJMHG010000234.1:0-5180 GCA_045807485.1 Actinomycetes bacterium | reverse complement strand
TGTCTTAGCGGTCTGCAGATCCACGACTCCAGTTCCGCGCACCTCCGCGAAGTCTCGGACGCGGCGCAGAAGCCGGTTGGCCACGCGCGGCGTCCCACGCGAGCGTCCGGCGATCTCGATGGCACCTTCTGGCTCTAGCTTCACGTCCAGCAGCTCAGCTGACCTGGTCAAGATCGCGGTCAGCTCATCGGGCTCGTAGAAGTCGAGGTGAGCGGTGAACCCGAACCTGTCGCGGAGCGGTCCGGGCAGCAGGCCCGCTCTTGTGGTCGCGCCGACCAAGGTGAAGGGCGGCAGGTCAAGCGGGATCGCGGTAGCCCCAGGACCCTTACCGACGACGACGTCGACCCGGAAGTCCTCCATCGCGAGGTACAACATCTCTTCAGCCGGACGGGCCATGCGGTGGATCTCGTCGAGGAACAGCACCTCACCCTCGGCCAACGACGACAGCACCGCCGCAAGGTCACCCGCGTGCTGAATCGCCGGGCCGCTTGAGATGCGCAAGGGCTGTTGGATCTCGGCCGCGATGATCATCGCCAGCGTCGTCTTGCCGAGTCCAGGCGGACCCGACAACAGCACGTGGTCTGGCGCAGCGCCGCGCGCGTACGCGGCGGACAGCACCAAGCCGAGCTGCTCGCGGACGCGCAACTGCCCCACGAACTCCGAGAGGACCTTCGGTCGCAGCGCGGCTTCGATCGCCCCGTCGTCGCCCTGAAGGTGCGGATCGACCAGTGTCTCGTCGAGCTCTTCGGCGTCCGACATCAGCGACCCAACCCAGGACCCATAGCTCGGAGCGCAGTCTTCAACAGGACGCCGACGTCCATCTGCTCGACGTCACTGCCGTACTCGTCTGCAACCGCGACCAGCGCGGCGTCGGCCTCACGCGAGCTCCACCCAAGACCCACCATGGCTGCGTGCACTTGCGAGCGCCACGTTCCGGCGCCGTCGACGTCCCACGTCTCTGCAGACGTAGCCGACGAGCTCGATCGCCCCAAGGGTGCCCCGAGCTTGTCTTTCAGCTCGAGCACCAGACGTTGGGCACCTTTCTTGCCGATGCCAGGCACCTGAGTGAGGGCAGCGATGTCCTCGGTCGCGACGATCTGTCGCAAGGTGTCAGGACGTAGCGCTGCGACTATGGCTTGAGCCAGACGCGGTCCAACGCCGCTCACTGTCTGCACGACCTCAAAGACTGCGCGCTCGTCGGCGTCCACGAAACCGTAGAGCGTGAGCGAGTCTTCACGAACGATGAGCGACGTGTGCACCGTCGCTTGATCGCCCCGGCGAAGCGTCGCGAGCGTCGGCGGAGTGCATTGGATGGCCAGGCCCATGCCACCCACTTCGATCACCGCGGCGTCCGGGGAAAGGTCAAGTACCTCGCCGCGGACGGAGGCGATCACCGTCGGCTCCCGGCAGCCGCGGCCGCTGCGGCTAGACGCGCCTGCGCCGAGCCTCGCCACACATGACAGATCGCTAGCGCCAACGCGTCGGCCGCATCGGCGGGTTTCGGAACCGCGTCGAGCCCTAGCACTCGGGCGACCATTGCTCCCACTTGGTCTTTGTCGGCACGGCCATGACCGGTCACGGCGGCTTTCACTTCACTAGGAGTGTGCAGCGCCACGGGCAACCCACGTCGGGCCGCCGCAGTGATGACCACACCGCTCACTTGAGCCACGCCCATCACGGTACGCACGTTGTGCTGGCTGAACACCCGCTCGACCGCGACCGCGTCCGGCATAGTCGCGTCCAGTGCCGCCTCGACAGCAGCCTCGATGGCGAGAAGGCGACTCTCGAGAGGCTCCTCTGGTGCCGTACGCGCCACCGACACCTCGACAAGAGTCAGACGCCGACCGGGTGAGCCCTCGACCACGCCCAGACCGCAGCGGGTGAGACCAGGGTCGACGCCGAGCACACGCACACGGACCTCCGTTCGCGGGCTCAAACTCGCCCGAACAGGTGTTCGACCGAACGCTACCCGGCGGCTGCGCATGCATTTCGACGACACGCACGCCCTGAAGGGCCTGTGGAAACGTCCGACAATGTCGGAGGCCGGCTCTATACTCGAACACATGTTCGAATGACAGTCAGTACTGGCGCACGGCGACGCTCTCGGCCTTGAGGCCGCACGAAATCTACGAGACCACTGACTGCTCCCCTCGCCCACGTACGCCGCCCCGAAGAGGTCTCTCGTGCTCCCTGCCCCTCCGCTGTCTGCCCCCGTGGCAGGCGTCCTGGACGCGGCGCGAGCACTTGCCCTTGCGGTTTCACAAGACGAGGCCGCGCAAGCCGGGCAGGTCGACGTCCCAACAACGCCGGAAGACCGAGCAGCCTGGCTGGTAGGTACGCGGCAGATCATCGATGCGGTCGAGGTTGCCTTCACCTACGTTCTCGCAGACTTCGACGCAGCTGGCGATGGTCAGGTGCTACACGCCGCGGCGTCCACGCAGTCGTGGCTACGAGGCGCGCTCGGCATGGCGTCAATGGAGGCCTCCGAGCGAGTCCGAATCGCTCGCGGTACTCGCTCTGAGCTAGCGCCGGCACTTGCCTCGGTGCTCAGCTCGCACCACGTCAACGAGATCACTGACTCGGTCCACGACTCGCATGACGACTCGGTCGACGACTCGAGTGGAACCGATGATGATTCAGGTGACGCAGCTGACGTGGAAAGCGACCTCCTGATCCGCCAACATCCGGAGGGGCGCGTGTCGTACGACCATGTGCGTTCCATCCATCGCACTCTGCGCGCGCTGCCACCATCGGAGCGAGGCCGGGCGTCCGAGACACTCACGGGGCTGGCGCCCCATCTGGGTGTCGATGACCTCCGCGCCACCGGCCGATACCTGCGTCACGTGATCGACCCGGACGGTTCGGCACGCCAAGCTGAGGAAGACTACCGACGCCGATGGTTGTCCATCGCGCCCATGCTCGACGGCATGCACTCGATCGACGGAGTGCTCGACGCTGAGACCGCGGGTCGACTCAATGCTGTGCTAGCGCCTTTCCTGGTTCCGACCGGACCCGACGATGTCCGCACCACCGACCAACGCAGGGCTGACGGGCTCGCCGAGGTCGTTGACGCTGCCGTGCGGTCAGGAGACTTGCCCTGGCTCAGCGGCTCATCAGTCGCACTCCAAGTCGATGTCCCGCTAGTCACCCTCACCGGCGCCGCCCCGGAGCCGGCACGACTGTCGGCGACCACGAAGACGTCGGTGTGGTTCACGCCGGACGCCGCGCAGCGCATGGCCTGCGACGCGTCCGTCCGTCGTCTGCTCTTCGACGCCAACGGCGTTCCACTCGACCTCGGCCGCGAGTCACGGGTCTTCAGCTCGGTACAGCGCAAGGCACTCGCCGCTCGAGACGGCGGCTGTCGTTTCCCAGGCTGTGGCCGCCCGGCCGTTCACACCGACGGGCACCACGTCATCCCGTGGGCGCAGGGCGGAGCAACGGATCTCGCGAATGGGGTGTTGCTGTGCCGGTTCCATCATCGCCAGGTACATGAAGGGGGCTGGCGGATCTCCGCGGACTCGGGCGGTCAGGGAGCGAACGGGTTGCTCACCTTCATCGGACCCGCCGGGCAGCGCCTCAAAGCCCCGGTCCCGACCGCGCGCGGACCGTCGCCCTAGGCGTCGTGACGACTTGTTACTCCGGTGGTACCGGGCATCACACCCGCCAACCGGCGCCCTGCAACGGCACCTCAGCCGACCTTTGCCATCACGTCGTCGGACACGTCGAAGTTTGCCCAGACGTTCTGCACATCGTCGGAGTCTTCGAGCGCCTCGATGAGTCGGAACAGTTTGCCCGCGCCGTCTTCGTCCAGGGCGACGGTGACACTGGGCACGAAGGATGCCTCGGCTGACTCGTAGTCGATTCCGGCGTCCTGCAGCGAGGTTCGAACCGCGACCAAGTCGGTTGGCTCGCTGACGACTTCGAACATGTCATCAAGGTCGTTGACCTCTTCGGCCCCGGCATCAAGGACGGCGGTCAGCACGTCATCCTCGGCGAGGTTGTCCTTGGGCACTAGCACGATGCCCTTACGTGCAAACAGGTACGACACCGAGCCGGGGTCGGCCATCGATCCGCCGTTGCGCGTCATCGCTACCCGAACATCGGACGCGGCGCGGTTGCGGTTGTCGGTGAGGCACTCGATCAGCACGGCGACACCCTTGGGGCCGTAACCCTCGTACATGATGGTTTGGTAGTCGGCGCCCCCCGCTTCGGCACCGGAACCACGCTTGACGGCGCGATCGATGTTGTCGTTCGGTACCGAGCTCTTCTTGGCCTTCTGGATGGCGTCATAGAGCGTGGGGTTGCCCGCTACGTCACCGCCACCGGTTCGCGCAGCGACTTCGATGTTCTTGATCAGCTTGGCGAAAAGCTTGCCTCGCCTGGCATCGACGACAGCCTTCTTGTGCTTGGTGGTGGCCCATTTGGAGTGGCCAGACATGCTCTCTCCTCGATGTCATTCACACAGCTGTCGCCGCTCGAGCGCACGTCAAACGATGGCGCGGACCAGGTCGACGAAGTACTCGTGGACGCGGTGGTCACCGGTCAACTCAGGGTGGAACGACGTTGCCATCAGCTGACCCTGTCGAACCGCCACGATCCTACCGGCGGCGGGTCCGGCCTCGACTCGACCGAGCACCTCGACTCCCTCGGCCACCGATTCGACCCACGGTGCCCTGATGAACACCGCATGTACTGGTGCTGTGCCGGCTGCCGGGTTCGGAAGTGTGGGCATCGCGAGATCTGCCTCGAACGAGTCGACCTGCCGACCGAAGGCGTTTCGTCGCACCGTCATGTCGATGCCACCGATGGTCTGCTGGTCCGGACGCCCGCCCTCGAGCCGGTCGGCGAGCATGATCATGCCGGCACACGAGCCGTACATCGGCATTCCGGACGCCCGCGCCTTGCGCAGCGGGTCGATGAGTCCGAAGTCAACGGCGAGCTTGCTCATCGTCGTGGACTCGCCGCCAGGTATCACTAACGCATCGACGGCGGCGAGATCTTCGACCGTTCGCACCCGGGTCGTGCGTACGCCCAGGGACGCTAGAACACGCTCGTGTTCCCGGACGTCCCCTTGCAGGGCCAGGACTCCGACGAGCGGTGCGTTTGGGTTTGGAACGCTCACCAGCCGCGGCCGGCGTACCGCTCTGACTCTGGGAGCGTGTCGATGTTGATACCGACCA
>JBJMHG010000233.1:0-6447 GCA_045807485.1 Actinomycetes bacterium | reverse complement strand
ATGCCTCCTGCGACGTTGCGCAACGTCGTAACGGTCAGCTGCTCAATGGCCTGGATGTAGTTGGCGATCTCGTAGGTTGCGGCCTTGGGGTCGGTCGGCTGGAAGTAGATCACCGAGTCGATGCTGACGACCAGGTTGTCTGCAGTGATGACCGGCTGCGGCGGGAACGACACCACCTGTTCACGCAGGTCGATCAATGGCCGTACTCGGTCGACGAACGGGACGATCACGTTCAGGCCGGCTTGGAGGGTGCGGTGATACCGACCCAGCCGTTCCACGATGCCGGCGCTGGCCTGGGGAATGATGCGGATGGCGCGTGACAACACGATCAATCCGAAGAGAACGATGATCGCGACGACGATCCACACTGTGTACTGTTCCACGTTTACTCCCCTGTAGTACCGGACGTGGTTTCACGTCCGCCGGCGACGTCCGGCAGCTCGTCGACGACGGCCGTAGCCCCGTCGATCGCGATGACCACCAAGTCTGTTCCCGCGTGGAACTCAGTTCCGGGACGACGTGCTCTGGCGGACCAGATCTCGCCTCCGACCTTCACGCGTCCGGTGCGGGCGTCCACTCGCTCCATGACCAGCGCATGCACCCCGATCAGGGCTTCGACATTGGTGTGGCCACCCTCGACGCGCAGTACTCGGACGCCGAGCGGCCGCAGGACGAACAACGACAGCATCGCCACGATTACTGCAGCCAGCACCTGAGCAACGATTCCGCCACCCAAGGCGGCAACAACGGCACCGACCACTGCGCCGAGAGCCAGGCTCGCGAAGATGAGGTCGAGAGTCAGCGTCTCCACGCCGATCAGAACGACCGCGCCCAGCGCCCACCAACCCCACTCCGGCATGTCCGAATCCTAGTGCTCCAAACGCCGGGTGAGGTCGGTTACTCCGATACCGTCGCGGCGTGCCTCAGGACATCCATGGATTCAACGACCACAGCGACCTGCCATGGACTGAGGCCAGGCGCCGCGCTGTTGATGCTGGTACGGCGCAGTCATCGCGACGGGGAGCTGTGAACCTGTCACTCGACAAGGCTCGGGATCTCGTTCTCGCAGAGGATGTCCGATCGCACATCGACCTGCCTTCGTTCGATACCGCAGCGATGGACGGATGGGCTGTTGCCGGCACAGGACCCTGGCGGTTGGTGGGAGAAGCCCACGCAGGTGATGCACGGGTCTCGCTCCAAAGCGGCGAAGCAATTCGAATCAGCACGGGGGCGGTCGTCCCAACCGGGTCGGCGGTGCTGCGTTCTGAGCGAGGAATCGAGCACGATGCGAACGTGACCCTTGTGCCCGGAGCTGAAGTTCCAAGCGTAGGCAGCGATGTGCGCTTTGCCGGCGAAGAGGTGCGCGCGGGTGAAGTGGTGCTGTCAGCAGGCGTGGCCCTGACGCCTCCCGCGATCGGCCTCGCCGCGGCAGCCGGCTTCGACGACCTCAAAGTCGTGTCGCGACCCAACGTTGGCGTCTTCATCCTCGGTGACGAGCTGGTCGACCAGGGCGTCCCTCGGGGTGGGGAGGTGAGGGACGCGTTGTCGCCCCAGCTTCCGGGATGGATCGAGGCGATGCACGGCAGCATCTGCAGCAGTGTGCGGGTCGAAGACTCACTCGCCGCAACACTCGACGCCATCGAGGACAGTGAGCCGGACGTGATCGTCACGACGGGCGGAACGGCCAGGGGGTCCGCCGACCACGTGAGGGCTGCAGTCCAAGAACTCGCCGGAACTTGGTTGGTGGATGGGGTCGCAGTGCGGCCGGGCCATCCAATGAAGCTTGGCATCCTGCCCGCCGGGACACTTTGGCTCGCGCTCCCGGGCAATCCGCTTGCCGCTGTCTCCGCGCTGGTCACGTTGGGCGAACCGCTGCTGGCGGCACTCTCGGGCCGTATCACCGCTTGGGTGGAGCCCGAGCAGCACGTACGGCGTCCGCTGGCCGGCAGTGTCGAATGCTCCCCCGGTGCGCACCGTCTCATTCCTGCGCAGATCGTTGAAGGCTTAGTGCACCCGGCGCTGCGGCGCGGCCCTGCCATGTTGTCCGGCCTTGCGTCGGCAGATGTCTTTGCTGTTGTTCCTCCTGGGCCGTCACCTTTGCCTGCCGGTGCCGATGTCGCTGTACTTCCTCTGCCGTGGGGTTCTGGGCTCGTCGTGTGAGGCGTCAACGTGGCGGCATGAGAGCCCGTGCGAAGTAGCGTCCCTCATGTGAGGACAGCAGAAGTGGTAGGCCGAAGGTGGCGGTGAGCCACGGGGTGGTCATCACTTCGGGTAAGGGACCCGCGGCGACCACTTGGCCTGATCGCATGAGCAGAGCGTGGGTGAAACTCGGCGGGATCTCCTCAACGTGGTGCGTGACCAGAATTACCACGGGCCCCTCGGGGTCAGCGGCCACCGTCGAGAGCCGTCCAACGAGGTCCTCGCGTGAACCGAGATCGAGTCCGGCTGCCGGTTCGTCGAGGATGAGCAACTCTGGGTCGGTCATCTGAGCCCGGGCAATCTGCACTCGCTTGCGCTCACCCTCGCTCAGCGTGCCGAAAGTTCGGTCAGCCAGGGCTCCCACACCGATGCGGGCGAGCAGGTTGCGGGCCCTTTGCTCGTCGATCGAGAGGTATTGCTCTCGCCATCGACCGGTAACTGCGTAACCGGCAGACATCACAACATCGAGCGCGCGTTCGTGGTTGGGAATCGTGTCGGCGTATGCGGCACTCACGAGGCCAACGCGGGGCCGAAGCTCGAAGACGTCTACCCCTCCAAGGCGCTCATCTAGAACGCGAACGCTCCCCTGGGTCGGGTGCATCCGAGCGGAGGCAAGCTGCATCAGCGTGGTCTTGCCCGCGCCATTCGGCCCCAGGATCACCCATCGCTCGCCCTCGCCGACTGACCACTTCACGCGGTCGAGGATTCGCGCACCGCCGCGTACCACGGTGACGTCTTCAAATTGCAGAGCTGGCACACGTCCAACCTACGTTGACCAATGCCACAGAAAGGGAAGGCGGCCCTTACCGTGGTTGCGTGACCTTGCAGGTGATGGCTCGATGCGCCGCGCTCGCGGCATGGTCGAGCGCGGTCCTGCGCCAAGAAGTGGGTGTGGAGCAGGCCATCGACGCGCTGCACGCGAATCGTTGCGAGCCGGTGGTCACCACCGAGTTGGCGGGTCCGGCCGTGCAGCACGAACGGTTTGCCCTGTCGGTTGGGCGATGGCGATCTGTTGGGGTCAGTGGGTGGCGCTACGTACCAGTGGCACCCGCCGACTCTCAAGGCGTTCCAGGGCCGCCGGACTTCCGCGCACGGGCAGTTGATGTGGGTGCGGCCCTCGTCAGTATCGACGGGCCGAGTGTCGGGCTGGTGGCGGTTCCCCCAGCCACCACCAACCCCGGTCAACCTGCCCCGCACTTTTTGCTCGCCGAGCTCGCGACCACAAGCCATGGCACAGCACCCCCTGAGTCCGTGAGTGAACTCGACCGCGCTCTGCTCACCTCGCTGTCCGAGGTCGTCGAAGGGATGGAGGGCCTGGAGCTCGCCAGATGGCGAGATGACGTCGAAGACCTGCTTCTGCACTGGGGGGAGCCGCCGCACATGCCTCCAGGAACATCGAGTCGCGCGCAGCGCCTTGCGGCTCGCAGTGAGCGAGTCCTGGCTCTGATCGAGCTCGCGTCCGACGATGAGGGAGGCAGTCGTACCGCAGCGGAGATGTCATACCGAGCGTCCGCCCTGCGTGATCTTGGGCGAATCAGTCGGGCAGCACACGCGGCTGCATGGAACGCCGGCGTCAGCGATGCGTTGGCTCATGGGTAGCGTTGCCGCCTCATGAGTGACCCGCAGGTGCCGCCCAGTGCCACTCCCCCCATCCCCACCGAAGTCACAGTGACGGGCACCACGGTGCTGCTGACGATCTCTGGTCCCGACCGGCCCGGCGTGAGCCGGACTTTCTTCAGCACCATGGCGACCCTTCCGGTCCTCGTGCTGGACGTCGAGCAGGTGGTGACCAGCGGTCAGCTGATTCTGGCTTCACTGATGGCGCCAGACCCAGCTGCACACGAGTCAGACGCCGAGACCGACCGCACGCTGAGCGCCATCGAGCAGACCGCCATGCGGGTCGTGACCGGCATGGGCCTCTCACTGGCGCACGAGCGTCGTCCAGCCTCAGAGGCGGTCGTCGGACAAGCAGAGACGCACGTCACCATTCTCGGTTCACCGCTTAGACCTGGAGCGCTCGCGATCGCCGCCAGCACGATCGCACTTTGCGGAGGGAACATCGAGAGCATCGAACGTCTCGCTGCATACCCTGTGACCGCCATCGAGCTCCGCGTCTCTGGCGCCGACCATCAGCTGCTTCGCAATCGACTTTCGGTAGAGGCAGCCGCTGCGTCGATCGACGTGGCCGTGCAACCGGCCGGCCTGCATCGCCGTGCAAAGCGCCTGGTCGTCATGGACGTCGACTCCACACTCATCCAGGGTGAGGTGATCGAGATGCTGGCATCGCACGCGGGGTGCGAATCAGAGGTAGCCGAGATCACTGAAGCAGCAATGCGCGGAGAATTCGACTTCGAGGAGTCCCTTCGACGCCGAGTGCGACTTCTCGCTGGGTTGGACGCCAAAGCTCTTGAACAAGTGGCACAGGATGTGGTGCTGACGCCTGGCGCTCGAACGCTGGTTCGTACTCTGCGCCGCCTGGGCTATCAGTGCGGCATCGTGAGTGGTGGGTTCGATGTCGTGACCGATCGATTGCAAGCTGAGCTGGGTTTCGACTACAGCCTCGCCAACCGCCTCGAAGTGACCGGCGGGCGACTGACTGGTGAGGTGCTTGACCCGATCGTCGACCGGGCCGCCAAGGCCAACGCACTACGACGATTCGCAGCCGACGCCGGAGTTCCTTTGGCCCAGACGGTTGCCATCGGTGACGGTGCCAACGACCTAGACATGTTGGATGCAGCGGGGCTCGGCGTCGCATTCAATGCCAAGCCGCTGGTACGAGAGGCTGCCGACGCCGCCGTCAACGTGCCCTACCTCGACACCATCTTGTTCTTACTGGGCATCAGTCGTGACGAAGTGGATGCGATGTCGGGTGATTCGCTCGCTTGATCAGCGTGCAATCACCACTTGCACCAAATCAGCACACCCATCTGCCCATTGCGCCCACGGAACGTCACACTCGAGCACAGCGAACGTGGAGGTTTTCAGCCTCACGTCTGTTTCTGTGAGCGCAGAGGCCAGGTCTTCGAGCCCATTGTTGTGGCCCACGAAGATGACGCGTCTGGCGGCCGTGGGTAGGGCCCGGACCACTTCGAGCAGCTCCTGCAGTTCGGCAAGGTACAGATCTGCCCTCGTCAATTGGTCATGCACCACCAAGTGTGGAGCAGCCAGCGCCCACGTCTGTTGGGCACGCACAGCTGATGAAATCAGCGCCAGGTCAAGGCCCGGCCGTTCGCCGGCGCGTGAACCCTCATTGGCCAATGAATCGGCGAGCCGGCGTCCGGCGATGGGCGCCTCCAGCCGTCCTCTCTCATTGAGCGGGCGCTCGTGGTCGTCGAGGCCATCTGGGTAGGCCGACTTGCCGTGTCGTAGCAGAACGAGTGTTGGCATGCTCACCCTCCGATGGCGTGAGCCCCGCCGTCCACGTGCACGATCTCGCCACTGGTCGCGGGGAACCAGTCCGAAAGCAGTGCTACGCACGCTTGGGCTGCCGGCACCGGATTCTCGGCGTCCCATCCCAGCGGCGCCCGGTCTGACCAATGTCCGAACTGGTCGAACCCAGGAATGCTCTTTGCCGCCATCGTTCGGATCGGACCTGCGGCTACCAAGTTGACGCGGACGCCTTGTGCTCCGACGTCACGCGCGAGATACCGAGCAGTGGACTCGAACGCGGCCTTTGCCACACCCATCCAGTCGTATGCGGGCCAGGCGACCGAGGCGTCGAAGGTGAGCCCGACGACCGAAGCCGGATTGGCTAGGAGCGGCTGGCAGGCAACAGTCAGCGACTTCAGCGAGTAGGCAGAGATCTGCATAGCCAGCGCCACGTCAGGCCACTCGGTCTTGAGGAAGTTACCTCCCAGAGCGCTCTCAGGAGCGAACGCGATGGAGTGAAGGACACCATCAAGGCGCTCGACGTGTTCGCCCACTCGGTCGCTGACGGCGGCCAGATCTTCGTCCGACGTGACATCAAGCTCGATGACAGGAGCCTCGGTGGGCAGGCGTCTGGAGATGCGTTGAACGAGCCGCAGGGTTCTCGCCTGAGAGCTGAGCACGACGGTCGCGCCCTCTTGCTGAGCCAGGCGGGCGACGTGAAAGGCGATCGACGCCTCGGTCAACACCCCAGTCGCCAGAATCTGCTTACCGTCCAACAGACCCATGCTCTGCTCCTGAGATCGAGGGTGAGTGTGGTCGAGCGTATGGGCACCGCGTGGTCGACATGGTCAGTGGCCCATACCGAGGCCGCCATCGACC
>JBJMHG010000232.1:0-4986 GCA_045807485.1 Actinomycetes bacterium | reverse complement strand
TCCGAGACCGCCGCACTCCACCCCGGACCAAGGGTCAAAGGTTGGAGTAAAGCGGACTTGGTAGCGGGGACAGGATTTGAACCTGTGACCTCTGGGTTATGAGCGATACTTCAGCCTCATTTTGCAGGCCACTTCGAGCTGCCAATCACGCCTAATTTCGAGTAAACTGCCTTGTCAGAGGCCAGTTTGTTTTTCCATACTTGTCCACGGCCATCCGTGCATGTTTGGCAGCGTTTGCTGCCAAATTGCTGCCAAGCGAGTAAAGAGATGATCATGACATGGCATGGGTAGTTGCGCGCAAAGGTCCTCAGGGGACCAAGTTCAAGGCGTGCTACCGCGATCCGAGCGGCGCCGAGCGATCAGCCGGCACCTACCTCTCGCGCCGAGTGGCCGAGCGGGCAGGTCAGCGTGAAGAGCAGCGAGTTCGGGAGGGCCGCTGGCATGACTACTCACTCGGCGCCATCACATTTCGCGATTACGTGGAAAAGACGTGGCTGCCGAGCAAGCACATCGAGCTCACGACGCGCGCTGCCTACCAATCCAACCTGGACAAGCACTTCTTTCCCTTCTTCGGCGATCGTCCGATGGGGCGGATCCTGCCATCAAACGTTCAGGAGTGGGTAACCATGGCAACCGCGCAGGGCCTGGCGCCCAGGTCGGTGCGGAAATATCACGTTATGCTCCATTCGATCTTCCGGCGAGCGGTCCGGGACCAGCTGATCTTGACCAATCCGTGCGAGCACACGGAGCTGCCCAAGGTCGTGCTGCGGCGATCGAGGACGTTGACGCCTGAAGAGTTTGATCAATTGATCCGGGCGATCCCCGAGCAGCATCGGCTCATGGTCGAGACCGCAATGGAAACCGGCATGCGCTGGGGTGAGCTGATCGCTCTCAGGCCACGCCACATCGACTTTCTACGTCGCCAGCTTACGGTTGAGGAAACGATCATCGAGGTTTCCAAGCGACACTCCCCGACCAGCGCGCGCATGATCGTTAAGCCGTACCCGAAGGACAACGAGGCTCGAACGTTTGGTGTGCGGGAGCAGTGGCTGGACGCCATTGCCGAGCACATCTCGAGTCGGAGTCTCGGCAGAGACGAGCTCTTGTTCGGGACCGAAGCCGGGACGCCGATCTCGCGCAACACTTTTCGAACTCGCATCTGGCTTCCGGCAGTCAAGGCCTCGGGTCTCGATTTCAATGTCCGTATGCACGACCTGCGCCACGCACACGCCTCCTGGCTTCTTGCAGGTGGTGCCGACCTGAAGGGCGTTATGGAACGGATGGGACACGCGCAGATCCAGACGACTCAGAAGTATCTCCATACGCTGCCGGAGACCGATCGGAAGAACATCGACGCCTTCTCTCGCATTGCAGATCGACGGTTGAGAAGCCCTGGACCAACTGAGAGCATCCGGCACCCATTCTGACGGGCCGTTCAGCCCACAGGACGAAGCGACTCGACGTATCGCTGCAGGTCTGAGCCGCGGACCAAGCGCGTGCGGTCGATCTTCACGGATGGCAGGTCGCCTGAACCAAAAAGCTCGTAGACCTTCGATCGACTGATGTTCAAGATCACGGCAACTTCGGGAACCCGATACAGCAGCCGGTCCTCCATTGCTCTACCTCGATTCTTGAAGATGCCCGTCCTTGCCCGCACCCCTAAGCACATCTATCCGGCGCTGGCGATCGTTCGCGGAGCTCATAGCCAAGAATCCTGAGCTGGCCGAAAGTGGCTTGATGTCGCGGCGGTCAACCAATCGGCACGGCTTCGCTGCTCGTGATCACCTTGCAACGCACAAGCTGACTCGTCCGGCGCCGGCAGCATGCGGGCTAAGCCAAGTTCGTCGCGGTCTGACCTTCTGATCTGTAGGCCCGGGCCGGGTCCCTCCGTGCGTCCGTGGCCGTCCACCCAGGGCGGGGGAATGTGTCGGCCGATTCACCGCCGACCGGGGATCTGCTCGCCGCGTTGCTGTCACGGCTGCTGTCAGACCGCTTCGTCCCGAACTCCGCGCAGTGGCCATTTGTACCGTTATTCACGCTGGCCGAGACGCATCTGGATGAAGCCGAACTTGTTAGATAGTGCGGTCGTTGCTGTACTTCGCTGCTGTACTGACCTTCTGGTCCGTAGGAGGACGACGCTCGTCCGCCGAGGCCCGGGAGACTGTCAGGGCCAGGGTCAATCCTCGTCGTTTGTCCAGGGTTGTCCATGATCGTGTGCCGACCGCGTTAGCAAAGTGTTAGCACTCTGACACCTGACAACTGCATCCGTTTTCAAGTCGGCGAAGAACTGTGCCACCGTCTGCGATGGCTGCCTCGGCCTGAGCGGCTCGGCATCTTGGCGCTGGTGCACGCTGACGAACTGTGGCAACTGAGACCGCTGACCTCTTCCGTGTCAATCAGGTCGGGTGGAGGTCCATCTGCAGCCTGACCTGCGGTTTCAGTCCGTCGGGGTCCACCGTGATGTGGCCCTGCGGAAGTCGGATGGCAGGCAGTTTGGCGGGCAGGAGCGGGCGCTCCAGTAGGCAGAGGCCCGCTGCTATGGTAGCCGGGAGCCCTCGGCCTCGACTGGCTGAGCCGCCAGCACACCTTGTCTTGGAGGCGATCTCATGACGACCATGCGGCGTTGGGCTCAGTTGACCGGTCTGGCCTACCTGGTGCTGTTCGTCTCGGGCATCGTCGGCTTCCTCCTGATTCGGCGGCAGCTCTACGTGCCGGACGACGCCATGCGGACCGCCGCCAACCTCGTGGCGCACGAGGGGCTCGCCCGTCTCGGCATCGCCGTGGACCTCGTCACGGTGCTCGCTCAGGCTCTGGCGGCGGTCGGGTTCTTCCTCGTCTTCCGGCGCGTGGACTCCGTCGGCGCAGCCTCGATCACGGCGTTCGGGCTGGTGAATTGCGTTGTCGTGCTCATGGCCATCGTGTTCTCTGCGACGGCGCTCCAGGTGGCCCTTCGTGGCGGGCCGACGTCGGCGAGCGAGGCCCTCACGCTGTACGACCTCAACGCCGCGACCTGGAATACGGCAGGCCTGTTCATGTTCATGTGGCTGATTCCGATGGGATGGCTCACTCTGCGCTCCGGGTCAATGCCCCGTGTACTCGGTTGGATCCTTGTCGTTGGGGGCGTCTTGGGCGTCCTGGGCATCTTTGTGAGCGTCCTCGCGCCTGATGCCTCCGTCCTCGCTGTTGTGCTGGCGCTGGCCGTCATCCCCGGGGAGGTTTGGATTATGGGCTATCTGCTGATCAAGGGGATGCCGGAACGGCCCCAGGGGCCCGAACTACGAGCTTTCGAGGTGCGGTGACGTGAGTGCCGAGGTCACGAGCGCGGCGAGCATCGGAGTGCTGGCTTCGGGTGTGGCCGGGTGATGGCATCTCCTCGTAGCTGCCGGGTTCGCGGGACGACGATGGCGCATCAAGGGTCGAGCGTGCTCGATCGCGGCGGCGACGCCGTCAGGCGCCCTTGACGTGCCACCGGCGGCCTGAGAACGCTGCCGCGAGAGGGCATGCCCGTCGGTGCGCTGATCGTCCACAGTCTCGTCATGATGGTCTTCTGTCTGTCTGCGTCCCGGCTGCGCCCGCGGGCGCCGGAGGCGCAGAGCGGGCGCAGGGCCGGCGGAGCCGGCCTTGACCTGAACAAGAGCCAGATTCGGCAGTGTGCTGCCTGTTCTGCCATCGTGGGGGAGTGGAACCTCATGGTCCGAGCGCCGCAATCTGACGACTGGGGTGTGCTATCGGCCGGGCGCGGACGGCCCGCTCGGACGCCTTTCGAGCTTTTGGTACCGGCGTTGCCTGTCGCCGTGCCGGCGTCTAGGTGCGGTGCGTGCTGCCTGTCGCTCGTCGGCCCTCGCATCTGGCGGGTAGGTGGCATGCGCGATATCCCGGTCGAGGCGTTGTTTCCAGAGGGCTGGGAGGGTTTCGAGTTGGCCTCCTTCTCCGGTTGGTCGCGGGTCGTGTGGATTGGTGCCGTTGGCGGCGCGCCACACAGCGATTTCGCCGATAAGTGCGGTGCTCGGGTGACTTCCCGATGGTGCCCAGGCTGGCTCGGCGTCACCTTGGCAGGCGTGGTGTTGGACCTGGTTGGCGAGGTCTGCGACCAGGGTGGATCGCTTTGTCAGGTAGTCACCCCAGATGGGATGGGCATGCAGCGTTGCTGGAGTGCCGGGGAGCCAGGGCAGCGGACCTGGGTTGTCAGGCGCGAGCGCAGGGAGGCGCCAGTAGAGGATGGCGGCCATGTCACCTGCGGTTGCGAGGTCGCGTCCGGCGGCGGCTGTCAGCATATGGCGGAGCGGGTGCTGCCCGGTTTCGGCCGCCAACGCGAGTAGGTGGGCTCGCAGCGTTGGCCAAGCGGGTTCAGTGGTGAGTCCGGGGACGTACCGGTCGGCTTGATCGAGCTCCGCCACGGTCTGGGGTCCGAGGAGCTGTTCAGCTGCGACGTGGAGGCCGTCGGTGTAGCGCTGGACCGCCTGGAACAGCCGCGCCGCTGGGTTGTTGAGCTCGCCCAGCACGGTGCTGGCGGAGACCGGCGCTTCATCGCGGGCGAGGATCTGCTGCAGCGTCTGGGTCGGCGTGCGCGGTGTGTTGGTGTCTGGTCGGATGAGGCTGTGGGGGTCGCCGTCGCCGACGACTTGGAGGTAGAGGTGGTTGGCGTGCCGTCCGCGGGTGAGCATGGTGTACAGCAGCTGCCGGGATTCCTGCCCGGAGAGGAGTCCGTGCATGGTGTCAGCGGAGACTCCTTGGGCAGAATGGATGGTGGTGGCGTAGCCGAGACCGGTCCAGGCGCGCACATAGTCAAGAGGCAGCCGGACGGTCAGCTGGCTGCGGTTGTGTTGCACGGTCAGGTCACCTTGTTTGGTGAGGTGGGTGATGGTCCAGCGGTCCCCGTTTTTCACCCAGTCGGTGGCGGTGAGGCGGAGCCGGCGGTCGTTGCGGCGGGTGATAATCACATCTCCGACACTCGCCTGATTGCCATCGGCCAACGGCACCTCGGGC